>JAHECI010000077.1 GCA_024641825.1 Desulfobacterales bacterium
CCTTCTGATCTATGCTTGATTCATTGTGTCATCGAAAATCTTTTAAAGGAGGAATTCTGTGATGAATAAGATAATCAGATGTCTGTTAGTCCTGTTTTTCCTCGTTATGTTCACAGTATCGGCTTCTGCTGGAACAAAACCACCTTCTGAAGGGGATCTTCTTCCGGAAATTGTGCTGACCGTTCCCCAAATTTTGGATCAGCAAAAATATCTCGGTTTATCCAATGAAACCACATTTACCATCCCCCAGATAAAGGCCAGCGTGGTCATCGTTGAAATTTTCAGCATGTACTGTCCTTATTGCCAGGCTGAAGCGCCTGCTTTAAATGAATTGTACGACAAAATCCAAAATAACAGCAGCCTTAAAGACCGCTTCAAATTGATAGGGATCGGTGTCGGGAACACCGCCTTTGAAGTCGAGCATTTCAGAAATACCTATAAAATCCCTTTCCCCCTCTTTCCCGATGAAGATTTTTCCATTCACAAGAAAATCGGAGAGGTCCGGACACCCCACTTTTTCGCCGTGGGAATTAATAAAGACGGAATACACCGGATTCTCTATTCCCACCAAGGTCGCCTCGAAAACCATGATCAATTTATCAATATGCTGCTCCAGCGTGCTGGATTAAAATAAGGAGGAAACGGAAATGAAAAGACTTTTCAATATGCAAATACTGTTAACGGTGTTTCTGTTGATTTTCTCCGGCGCTGCCTTTGGATTGTCTGAAGCGTATAAAGGTAACATTTACAACCCGGGAATTCTAAAGCCCGTGGACAGCGTTCTAAAGGTCAAGGTCGGAGACCCGGCGCCGGACTTTACCCTGCCGTCCATAGCCGGCGAAAAAATTTCTCTGGGCCAGTTTGCCGGAAAAAAGAATGTGGTGATATCCTTTGTTCCGGCAGCATGGACGCCGGTGTGTTCGGACCAGTGGCCGGGATACAATATTGCCAAAGGTTTCTTTGACAAAAACGATGCCGTCTTGCTGGGCATTACGGTGGACAATATTCCAACCCTCCATGCCTGGACCCGCCAGATGGGAAACCTATGGTTTTCAGTACTTTCCGATTTCTGGCCCCATGGTGCTGTGGCCGCCCGTTACGGTGTTCTCCGTTCCGACGGTGTCTCGGAAAGAGCGCTGTTTGTCATCGATAAAAAAGGTATCATACAATTCATCCATGTTGGGGATATTAATGTCCGCCCCAAATTGGAGGAACTGGTCGTGGAGCTGGAAAAGGTACACAAAAAATAATCGAAAAGGTGTGCCTGTTCAGGGGGGCGCTTCCCCGAGTAACGATACCTGCTCGCTCGTGCCTCGCATTTCAGGCGGAGTTGCGGAGTATTTTTGTTAATTCAATTAATTAGCAGTGGGAGAGCCCACCCCTGAACACCAACGAAAAGGTTGTCCAATTGTAAAAACAGGTTTTGAACTGACCATATTCACTGAACGCTCTTTATTCTCTGAACCTTCCTAAAATAATCCTTGATTTTTTCAACCCCGCCTAATATACTGTTTTCGTTATAGATTTGTATTACTTTGTGGTATATTACATTGTGATACAATGGTAGTGCTTAAAATCGGTATTCAATCCATAGAGCGTCCCCGCTTAACCGGTTAAATAAACGACCAATTCGGGAAAGGCGCTCAACATCGGTTCCATTTTCTTTGTGGAAAAACGACGTGTCATTAATGACAATAAATCTCTTTTCGCAATTCTTATAGGGTGTACACAAGTTCACCGGAGGAGAGGCTTATGAAGCATCGGTATCTTATTTTCAGTTTCATTCTCGCAGCGGTTCTGGCAACATCCCTTGCATGGTCCCAAGAAAAAAAGGTCGAGGAAGGGATTATGAATCTAAAAAGCCAGGAATTTGGCAAGCGCCATGAACATTCCGTTAGGTTTGACCACTATTTGCACGAAACCATCCTTCGATGCAGGATGTGCCACCATGATTTCAATGTGTTTTCCAACAGGAATGAAGGTAAAGGGAGCAAGTGCGCCACATGCCACAAAAAACGGCTGACAAATGAAATCCCGATTCCTCTGCTGACGGCATTTCACAAAAAGTGTATCGGGTGTCATGAAAATTATATAAACTGGAGCCGTAAAAGCGGTCCAATAATGTGCGGGTTCTGTCATAAATGATCGGAAAACATCATGAGTTAGCGTTTAAACTTTTTATGCCATTTAAATCTTCACGATTAAACAATAAAAAAACAGCTTTTTTAGGTAAAAACCAACGTCTTACCAAAGTTTTATTGATGAGCCCGAATTGTCGAACGGCACACGGTCGTATTTACCGTATCATTAGACCGCCGATAGTCGGGACAAACGTTTTTTGAAAGGAGGTAATATGGCACTTACACGACGAGAGTTTCTCAAGTGGTCGGGCACTGCGGGCGCCGCAGCCGCCGCCATGTGCCTGGGCTTTGACTTAAAGCCGGTAAGTTCTTACGCCGCCGGCTTGAAGATCCTCGAAGCCAAGGAGACCACCACCATCTGTCCATACTGTGCAGTGGGATGTGGCCTTATCGTCCACACCAAAAAAAGCGGTACGCTCCTCAACACCGAAGGCGACCCGGATCATCCCATCAATGAAGGGGCCTTGTGTGCCAAAGGAGCGGGTCTCTATCAGATGACGGTCAACAAGGCCCGTATAAAGACTCCCCTTTACCGTGCACCTGAAAGCGACGAGTGGGAGGAGATCGAATGGGAAGTGGCCATTGAAAAGATTGCGGAAAAAATTAAAGAAACCCGCGACGCAACGTTTACCGAAAAAAACGAAAAGGGCGAGGTTGTCAATCGGACCACAGGTATCGCTCACGTGGGTTCTGCGGCCCTGGACAACGAGGAGTGCTGGCTGCTTCAAGGCATCATGCGGGCACTGGGTCTGGTTTACATTGAACATCAGGCCCGTATCTGACACAGCGCCACTGTTGCGGCTCTGGCAGAGTCGTTCGGGCGCGGTGCAATGACCAATCACTGGATAGACATTCGCAACTCAGACTGCATCCTGATCATGGGATCCAATGCAGCGGAAAACCATCCCATCTCCATGAAGTGGGTCGGCAAGGCCATGGACAAGGGCGCCACCCTCATCAGCGTGGACCCCCGTTTTACCCGCACCTCTTCAAAGGCCGACATATACACAGCCTTGCGGTCGGGTACGGACATTGCATTTCTTGGCGGCATGATGAACTACATCCTTTCCAATGACAAATATCATACGGAATATGCAGCCAATTACACCAATGCCAGTTTTATTGTCGGTTCCCAATTCGATTTTAAAGACGGCCTATTCTCCGGGTATGATCCCAAGGCGAAAAAGTACGACAAATCCCAATGGGCGTTTGAAAAAGATGAAAACGGGGTGCCTAAACGGGATTTAACCCTTAAAGATCCAAGGTGCGTTTTCCAGCTCATGAAAACGCATTATTCTCGCTACGACCCTAAAACCGTTTCCGCCATCACGGGAACGCCGGAAGCGGACCTCAAGAAAGTTTATGAAACCTATGCAAAAACCGGTGCCGTAGACCAAACCGGCACCATCATGTACGCCATGGGCTGGACCCAGCATACGGTGGGCGTGCAGAACATCCGCATGATGGCCATGATTCAGCTCATGCTCGGCAACATGGGTCGGCCCGGCGGCGGTGTCAATGCCCTTCGCGGGGAATCCAATGTGCAGGGTTCCACGGATCACTGCCTGTTGTTTCATATCTGGCCGGGATACCTGGGCACCCCCGGAGCCTCTTTGGTGACACTGGCCGATTATAACGCCAAGAACACGCCGAAAACAAACGATCCCCTTTCCGCCAACTGGTGGCAGAACAAGCCCAAGTACATGGCCAGCTTCCTGAAAGCCATGTTCGGGGAAGCCGCCACCAAGGAGAACGATTTCGGTTATTCCTGGATGCCCAAGATCGACGACGGCAAGACCTATACGTGGCTGGATATTTTTGATGAAATGTACAAAGGAAACTTCAAGGGTTTCTTTGCCTGGGGCCAGAATCCCGCTTGCTCCGGCGCTAATTCCAATAAGACCCGCCAGGCCATGGCCAAGCTGGACTGGATGGTCAACGTCAACCTTTTTCATAACGAAACCGCCTCATTCTGGAAGGGTCCGGGAATGAAACCCGATGAAATCAAGACCGAGGTCTTTCTCCTGCCATGCGCTACCAGTGTGGAGAAAGAAGGTTCGATTACCAACTCCGGTCGCTGGAGTCAATGGCGTTACCAGGGTCCCAAAAGATTACGCGGCGTTAAGCCGGACGGCGATATTATGGTGGAATTATTTGAAAAGCTCCGTGAGTTGTATCAAGGCGGCGGAACATTTCCCGAGCCCATCCAAAACTTTCGCTGGGACTTTGTAAAGGACGGAAAATTTGACGCCCATGCCGTTGCCAAGCTGATCAACGGCTATTTTGAACAGGATGTGACCATAAAGGACAAATCGTTTAAAAAGGGAACCCTTGTACCGTCGTTTGCCTTCCTTTTGGATGACGGCTCTACAAGTTCCGGCAACTGGCTCTATTGCAATTCCTATACGGAAAAAGGCAACATGGCGGCCCGCAGGGAAAAGAAAGATCCCACCGGAATGGGGCTCTATCCGGAATGGTCATGGTGCTGGCCGGTGAACCGCCGCATTATTTACAATCGAGCGGCGGTTGATCTTACAGGCAAGCCCTGGTCGCCCAACAAGAACATTCTGGAATACAAGGACGGCAAATGGATAGGAGATGTTCCGGACGGCGGCTGGCCGCCCATGACAAATAAAGAAAAAACCAAGCGCCCGTTTATTATGAAGCCGGACGGCGTGGGGTCGGTCTTTGGTCCTGGTCGAGCCGACGGACCTTTCCCCGAGCACTACGAACCCTTGGAATGTCCGGTGCCCAAGAACCTGATGTCCAGCCAGCGAATAAATCCCGTTGCACCGGTTTACGGTACGGAAGCGGATGCGCATTTTTCTTGCGATCCCCGCTTTCCCTTTGTGGGCACAACCTACCGGGTCACCGAGCACTGGCAGACCGGCATTCTGACCCGATGGCAGCCCTGGCTGTTGGAGCTCCAGCCACAACTCTTCGTAGAGATGAGCAATGAACTGGGCAAGCTCAAAGGAATCAACAACGGGGACATGTGTAAAGTATCCTCGGCCCGCGGGGAAGTGGAAGCCGTGGCTATTGTGACCGGTCGATTTAAACCCTTTAAAGTACAAGGAACGACCGTTCATCAAATAGGTCTACCCTGGTGCTTCGGATGGGTGCAACCAAAGGACGGCGGAGATTCAGCCAACCTTTTGACGCCATCCACCGGTGATCCCAACACAAGAATCCCGGAGACCAAGGCGTTTATGGTCAACGTGGATAAACTCGGGAAAAGGAGGGCGTAAACCATGGCTGGTAAATTTTTCTTTATAGATACAACCCGTTGCACGGCCTGCCGCGGCTGTCAAACCGCCTGCAAGCAGTATAAAAAGCACGGTGTCACCAAAACAAAGCAATATGGCACGTACCAGAATCCACCGGACCTGGACGGCAACACGTTCCGCCTGGTGCGTTTTATGGAGCACCCCTCTGAGAAAAACTCTATGGTCTGGTACTTTTTCACTGAAGCCTGCCGTCACTGTTTGAAACCGCCGTGTAAAAAGAAAGCAGATCAGATCTTAAAGGATGCGATCATCGTTAAAGACTACGGTGCTGTCCTGTATACCGAAAAAACCAAAGATCTGGAAAAAAGCTTCAAGGCCATCAAACAAGCCTGTCCGTGGAGTATTCCCACTTGGAGCAAAGAGGAAGACCAAATTGTCAAGTGCAATATGTGCTACGATCGCGTAGAGGCCGGGCTTTTGCCGGCCTGTGCCAAAGCCTGTCCCACCGGAGCACTCAACTTCGGTGATGAGGCAGATATGAAAAAACTTTCCAACGAACACTTGAAAGCGGCCCAGAAAAAGTTCGGTGGTAAGGGCGAAATTCTAGACCTTGAGGACGTTCGCGCGTTATATCTGATAATAGACGAACAGGTGAAATATCGTCCGGTGGCATAATCTGAACTGGGGCTGCCGCTACGGAGCCCCAGTTTTCTCCAGACGACCCGAAGATTATTGCCCTTAAGCCAAACTTTCAAGGGGCGCTTTGATTTCGGAATGACGGACCTGGCAATTTTTTTGAACTTTAAATTGAATAACACATAACGTGACACCCATGGGCTCCGCCTTGGCGGAACCAAGGTGTCATACCGTTTTATTCACCCTAAGTGAAATTAACTCATGGAAATAAGCTTGGACGATATAACTGCCAAGGTGCAAATAATCAAAAATCGCAACCCGGTCTATGCTGAGCTGGTGCAGTGGGTCGGAGAACTTTTATCCACGACGGTTAAGGCTTCGGAAAATTTTCGCCCCTCGGCCATGGCGCTTGAGTTGGATTCTTTACCAAAGGCTTGGTACCAGGGGAAGTCCCTTTTAAATCCAGTTGAATTGTCCCTGGACTGGGAGCCGGCCAAAGATCTGTATAAACAACTGGTGGATCGGATAAAAACCAGAAAAGATGGCCGAAGGCAGGTTGAAGGACTCCTTAAAGCCTTGGCCAAAGACCATGACGGTATCCCCATCTTGATGACGGCGGTGTTGACCTCTGACTTCAAAGCGATTCAAACTGCCTCCCAAGAATTTAATGTCGATCCTCCGGTATTGACACTTCTCCTCCGTTTGTCACTGAGGCCCGCGCTATTAGAAACAGCACACGCCGTCCAAGGCCTGCTGGACTTAAATAAATGGACTTACGGCCACTGCCCGGTGTGCGGCTCAGCGCCAAGACTGGCCGATCTTTCCGGAGAGGGTGGTAAAAGGAGCCTCCACTGCTCTTTGTGTGAAACCGTTTGGACCTACCCGCGCCTTCAATGCCCTTTTTGTGAGAATGATAACAGAAAAGATTTAAGCTACCTCCGTGCAGAGAATGAAGAGGGGTTGCGCGTGGATCTTTGCAAACGCTGCGGCCAATACCTCAAGACCATTGACCTGCGTGAACTGTCCGGACCTGTCATTGTTCCTTTAGATGATGTTGCGACCTGGCATCTGGATCTGGTCGCCCAAAAAAACATAGAAGGTTCAGATACAACCAGATCCCGGATCACTTAGCCGATGATGCTCTACCGTTGGGCTGAGATGGATAAGGATTCGTGATAATTCGTTTTTTTGAAAATAACGATTCGATAACAGTCAAGGATAAGAATTATGGTGAAGGGAAAATCGTTACCAATAGGCGCTGGAATCCTGGTTGGAATTGTCATCCTGCTTATTTTCGGTATGGACAATTTTGAGGTTGAAGCGTTGTCAAAAGCTCCTGACCAGACCCCGTCTTACCTTTATAGACCGGATGTCATCGATTTTGATATGTTGAAGGATATTTATAAAAAATTTGAAAAACCCACCGCCGTGTTTCTACACGACCAACACACCGATGCCCTGGAAAAGAAAAATAAAGACTGTACGACCTGCCATCTAGACAAAAACGGAAGCATGTCTCTTAAATTTATGCGGATTAAAGATGTCAGCCGAGAAGAACTGACGAAAATTTATTGTGACAATTGCACAAAATGCCACGCTGAAACTCTTGCTGCCGGAGAGACGGCCGGCCCTGTTAAATGCGATGACTGTCACAGGGAAAGACCTGATATCCAATCTTCTCGGGTTGAATTTGGTTTCGACAAATCCCTCCACTTTCGACATTACCGTGCCCAGAAGAATCAATGTGACCGCTGCCACCACGAATATGACACAAAGAGCCAGAAACTTTTCTATGCCAAAGGAAAAGAGGGCACCTGCCGGTATTGTCATAAAAAAGAGACCCAACGTGATGGTGTGGAAAAGATGACGTCCATGCGGCTTGCCTCCCATTTGGCCTGTATCGATTGCCATCAAAAGACCGTGGCCAAAAAGATGGACGCCGGTCCTGTTCGCTGCGCCGGATGCCATGATGCCCAGGAACAGCTGAAAATCGAAAAGGTCGAACGCGTCCCCCGGCTCAAGCGGGGACAGCCGGATAATGCTTTGATCCAAACCGGCGACAAAAAGGGAAGCATCTCCACAATGATGCGTGTCCCCTTCAGCCACAAGGCCCACGAAGAATACAATGATACCTGCCGCGTGTGCCACCTTGCAAGCCTGGAATCGTGCGCCACTTGTCATCCTCTGGCGGGTTCCAATAAAAATGTAGAAAAGGGCACGGAGATCTCCCTTGAAACCGCTTTTCACAAACGTGGACATCAAAGCAGCTGTACAGGATGCCATGAATCGAAGCAGCAGGAAAAGGCGTGTGTGGGTTGTCATGGATCCATGACCGGCAACCTTCAAAAGGAATCTTCCTCATGCCTGCGGTGCCACATGGTTCCGCTGCCCGAGAGAACCGGCGAGTTATCGACGTCAAAGGCAGCCAAAATGGCTCGCCTGATGCCTCGGTTGTGGAAGGAGACATTCGGACCGATTTATACGGTAGACAGCCCAAAAACGGTCATTATCAAAGATCTGGTGGATCAATACGAACCGGTGGAATACCCCCATGGAAAAGTATTCGATAGCATGGTAAAACAAATGGACCGCAGCAAATTGGCTCAATATTTTCATTATGAGGATACGACATTATGCCGCGGATGCCACCACAACACCCCGGTAACCGGAAAACCGCCCAGATGTGCAAACTGCCATGGAAAACCATTCAATACCGACGATCTTTTCCGTCCCGGAATCATGGGGTCTTTTCACCAGCAGTGCATCGGGTGCCACCAGAAAATGGGAGTTGAAAAATACTTAAGCTGTACAGCGTGTCATAAAGAACGGAAAAAAGAATCTTAACTATAACCTTAAACCCCATGAACTCGACGTTCATGAGTTCATCTCATTTAATGCCGTAAATTTGTTGAGGTACTTCACATGTCCATATCCAGAAGAAAGTTTTTAGGGTGGGTCGGGGCGGCAGGCTTGAGCACCACATTCGGCAAACCCGCATCTGCAGCAACCAACCAGCACTTTGCCGGTTATCCCGATAGCTTTGCAATACTGCATGACACCACGCTCTGCGTGGGGTGCCGGAGCTGTGAAGCAGCGTGCAATAAAGTGAATGATTTGCCCCAGCCGGACACGCCGTTTACGGATCTTTCCGTTTTGGAAACATCCCGCAGAACCACCACCAAAGCGTTTACGGTTGTGAACAAATATGATCGTCCGGAAAAGTCTGGACCTCCCGTATTTTATAAAAAGCAGTGCAATCACTGCCTGGAGCCGGCATGTGCGTCCGCTTGTTTCGTAAGGGCGTTTACAAAGACCAAAACCGGCGCTGTGGTTTACGATGCCTCCGTCTGTGTGGGGTGCCGGTATTGCATGATCGCCTGCCCCTTTGAAATACCCACCTATGAATATGACCAAGCGCTGACGCCCCGGATTCGAAAATGCACCATGTGTCATCCCCGGGTGATCGAGGGGAAGCTCCCCGGATGCGTTGAAGCCTGCCCCATGGAAGCCCTAAGTTTTGGAAAACGAGAAGATATGATCAAAATCGCCCGGGAACGGTTTCGAAAATACCCGGATCGCTATGTAAATCATATTTACGGCGAACATGAGATGGGCGGAACCAGCTGGCTCTATGTTTCCGGAGCCCCATTTAAAGAGCTGGGAATGCGTGAAGATCTTGGCATTAAACCCGCACCCGAATTGACCGCAGGTGCCCTCAGTTCAGTTCCAATCATCGTGGGGCTTTGGCCGGTTCTTCTCGCCGGTATTTATGCAGTCTCGAAACGCAAAGAAAAGATCGCACAAACAGAGCAAGAACAAGCTGTGGCTTCAGTATTGGATACAGATAGATCTGAACCGAGTCAACCCGAGGAGGAATCCTGATGGCCCACGTCACCACTGGAGAGCGAAAATCAATTTTCTGCCTCTTTAATTTAATTGCCTTGATCGTCTTAGGCGTCGGTACGTATCTTACCTATTTGCGATTTACCGGTGGATTGGCCGCGGTTACCAATCTTTCCGACTACAATCCCTGGGGAATATGGATAAGCTTTGACCTGCTTTGCGGTGTTGCTCTGGCAGCAGGCGGGTATGTAACATCTTCGGCGGTTTACCTTTTTGGAATGAAAAAATATCATTCTGCGGTACGGCCGGCCATCCTCACCGGTTTTTTAGGATACGCCCTAGTGTTTCTTGCCATTAATTATGATGTGGGCCGGCCATGGCGCCTTCCCTACCCCCTGGTCGTCCAGCAAGGCACCACCTCGGTTCTGTTTGAAGTGGGTCTTTGCGTGGCCACCTACCTGACGGTTCTTTTTGTCGAATTCTCCCCGGCGGCAATGGAATGGCTGGGATTGAAAAGAGCCCGAAACCTTGTGGTTAAACTGACCATCCTTCTGACCATATTCGGCGTTGTACTGTCCACCATGCACCAGTCTTCTCTGGGTGCCCTATTTTTGATCGTACCGTCAAAACTGCATCCATTGTGGTATTCTTCATATATCCCCATTTATTTTTTTGTCACCAGTATCATCGCCGGGCTTTCCATGGTGATTTTTGAAAGCACCCTGTCCCACCGTTTTTTCGCTTTTAAAATGGATGAAACCCACATCAAAGAAGCAAATGGTGTCACTTTGGGGTTTGGTAAAGCCGCATCCTATGTTCTAGCAGGGTATTTCGCCATAAAGGTTTTGGGAATATCGTCGGGAAACCAGTGGCATTATCTTAAAACCGGATATGGAATCTGGTATCTCGTAGAGCTTTTGGGTTTTGTGGCGCTGCCCAGCCTTCTGTATGCCATCGGTGTTCGGGTAAAAAGCCCCGCCCTGATAAAATGGACCTCGGTCCTGGCGGTGCTGGGGGTTATCCTTAACAGATTTAATGTCTGTCTGATTGCTTTTAACTGGCAGCTTCCTGCCAGTGAACGATATTTTCCCCACTGGATGGAAATCGGAATTTCAGTCTTTATCGTTATGATCGGTTTAGTTCTGTACAGATTTATCGTAACCAGAATGCCCATTTTATATGAACATCCGGATTACAAGGATGCGCATTAAGGAAAGCTTTGATTATGGACCCCATTTTTTATACACTGCAAGATTTTATGACCCACACGGAATCCGTCACGTATTTGCTGGTCATTGCGACGCTGATTGGAATGACGGTCTTCTGGTTGTTTCTGACGGGTAAAGATGAAGATTGATCTCTGATTGCATTGTCACGCATCATTTCGAGATCTTTGAAAACTGTTTAATTTTGTTCCAGGAGAATCCGGATCAGATGACGGTTCTTTGCACTGGCCCAGTTCCTTGGGCCCAATGTTTTCCCCATCAATGTTCCGTCCCTGTTTAAAAGAAAATGCTCGGGATGGGCTCGGACGCCATATTTTTTTTCGACGTCTCCGTGAACGTCCAGAAGAACCGGAAACGTCATCTCTTTCTTTTTCATATATTTTTTTACAATTTCCTTACCCTCCCGCACCGCGATGCCGATGACAACAAACCCTTCATCTTTGAATTCATTGTATAACTTTATCAAAGAAGGGACCTCCTTCCGACACCAGACTCACCAGGTCGTCCAGAAATAGAGCAAAACGATCTTTCCCTGAAAGGCGTCCAGCCGGATCGGGTGATCCTCCGGGTCTTTCAAATTAAACTCCGGGGCCCTATTTTTTTCCTTATATTGGAGAAAGTTCGCATCCGATAAAAAATCATTGGAGACAGCCCCCGATGGAAACGGA
>JAHECI010000078.1 GCA_024641825.1 Desulfobacterales bacterium
AAAGAATCGATAAACATATCGGTGAGTATTTTTCCGTCACCCGAACAAGAGAGATATCCCTGCCGGATACCGATCAATCTGACTTTCAGTTCCCTTTCACACTGCAGTCTGAGGTCAGATGAGCCGATCTCGAGATCCCCAAAGATATCTTCTCCATATAGGGTTTTATGAAGGAGTTTTATGTTCAGAAACTCCATGGGGAAGACATCCAGAGACGTCCTGATGTATTCAGCGGTCATGATCAGCGGTGCCGCAATTCTTTTTTTGCCGTATTTTTTCCCTAACGGCGCCAGAATTTCAAGAAACTTAAAATCCATTGCGCCGAGGACAACCACGGAATTGACGTCGGACTTTCCGGGGACAAAATCATCGGTGAGCGAACTTCCGGTGATGGTTATTGAATGGATGTTATCTTTATAACTTCTGAATATTTCATCCTGAAAGGGTTTGAATCTTTCAGCGGCTTCTTGGTTGAGGGTCGGATCCGTCATCAAAATCTCCTGATTCAAGGTAAAGGTTTTTAGCGGTCATTTATAAACCCATAAAAATTTCAGACCCGGTTATCCATAACCAGGCGGGCAAAATGCTCAAAGGAACGGTCGTAGGTCCGTTCCGCATCGTTGGGGAAACAACAGGCCGGAAGTTGGCGACTTTTTAAATGATAGCTGATACACTCGCAGCATATGCCTTTATGGGAACACGGTTCGTAGCTGCAATTGCACGACTTGAGATTCTGTTCTTTCATACATTCCATGGAATTCTCCTTTATGGGTCCTGTTGAGTCCTTTTATCCGTTCTGGCTGAAGGGGCACGACCTTAAAAATCTTCAGTGTTCCCCTTTATTTTATCGGGTTCCGGTGTTCATTCAGCCGACGTGGCTTTTAACAGTGTCATTGAGTGATGCCGGCAGAATCGTCCATTCGACATTAAAATTGTTTTTTACCACCGATGCCATGTGGCCGTCGAAATCATAATGTTCTACAACCCATTCTTGGTCTTTGTAGCTTATGATCAGATGGTTATGGTCGATGATCTTGACAATTCGACATTTTGAAAGATCTTTGATCCCTGCTCCCGTAGCCTTTAATACCGATTCTTTTGAGGTCCAATACCGAAAAAAGAGTCTGGTTGAATCATCGTTTGAAAGGCGCCATTCCCTGTCTTGGGCCGTTTTTCTGTAAAGGGCCGCTGAGCAGGGACGGATTCTTTCCAGATCCATACCGATCTTTGTCGAAGCAATCACCCCGCCCACATATCCGGTTTTGTGGGTTAGAGACCAGTAATTTCCGTCAACGGGCAAAGGAACACCATTTTCATCTTTTAAAAGCTGGGTTAATTTGACGCCGCTTTTTTGGGCGGATATTTCAAGGGCGACTCTGGCATGCCGGCTTAAAAAAACAACCTTTCCTCTACCAGCAATTTTTTTTTGCTCGTCTGGAACCGCAAGAATTACCGGATAAATCAATCGGTTTTGGATTTTGGGTTTTGGATTTTGGATGGTATCCAAGATAACAGAACTCCACGAATATAATTTTTAAGCGCTTGAAACCTTTTTTAAAACACCTAATCTTTTCCCTCTGAGGGTTCAGCTTTGAGCTTCAGCGCTTCTTCATACACCTTATTTTTGGGAAGACCGTATTTTTGGGCGACCGTTCGGGTAACCTCGGACAGCTTGCTTCCCTTTTTTTCCAATCCTTTGATGAGTTCAGTTCTAACGATGTCCAGAGAGACTTCATTATTTTCTTCACGGCCTTTTACCAGAAGTGTGCATTCGCCTTTCACCGCCGGCCGTTGGCGCAACGTATCCATAATTTCAGACAAAAAACCCCTTAAAAATTCTTCGTACAACTTTGTCATTTCCCGGCAGAGAACGCAATATCTATTGCCCATAACATTCATGATTTCTTCCATAAAAGATAAAATACGTCCCGGCGATTCATAAAATATCAGGGTTCTGTTTTCATTGGCCAGTGCTTTGAGCTGCTCGATTCGTTTTGACTTTTTTCTGGCCGGAAACCCTGCAAAAATAAAAGCGTCGGTTGGCAGTCCTGCAGCGCTGATGGCGGTAATTACCGCAGAGACCCCGGGAATGGGAACAACCCGAATCTGGTTGGCGATGGCTTCTTTGACCAGCCGGTAGCCCGGATCGGATACGGCGGGGGTGCCGGCATTGGTTACCAGTGCAACCGAGGATCCTGTCTTGAGATGATGAATCAACACCGGCGTACGCATGTGTTCGTTATGTTCATGATAAGAGATCAGATTATTTTTGATATCATGATATGCCAGCAGCCGGCCGGTGTGCCGGGTATCTTCCGCAGCCACAAGATCGACCTGACCGAGGGTTTTTAGGGCCCGGATGGTGATATCCTCCATGTTTCCGATGGGGGTCGTCACCACATAAAGATCACCGGTTTTCTCCCGATGCTGTTGTTTATCCGTAGGCGAGTTCAAAGGCATTTTTTACGATCTCTATTCGGGGATTGTCTTGGGCCGAACTTATTGAAATAACGTCAAACCTTGCTTTGGCACGGGTCTGTTTCGTGGCTTTAAGATAGTACAAGGCAACCATGGAAATTTTACGCTGTTTTTGGGGGGTGACCGCCCATTTGGGATCTCCGAAAAGATCCGATTTTCTGGCCTTGACCTCCACAAAGACCAGGGTCCCCTTTTCTTTGGCGATAATATCGATTTCCCCCAGCTTGTTACGGTAATTCTGCTCCAGAATTTTGTATCCGTTTTTCTTAAGGTGCCTCACGGCCAAAGACTCACTTTCTTTGCCGAATTGCTGCCGCCTGTTTAGCATGATAGCACCTTTTCTGTCCTTCAGAGTTAAGGCCAAATATTTAAGGTATTGACGTTAGGGGATTACAAATACTCCTTAACTCCTTTGAAGGTTTGTCTGTGGATGGGGCAGCATCCGAATTCCCGGATCGCTGCCTTATGGGCTTTGGTCGGGTATCCTTTGTGTTTGGAAAATCCAAACTGAGGATAATCCTGGTGGTACCGTTCCATCAGCCTGTCACGGGTTACTTTTGCAATGATCGACGCAGCGGCAATGGAAATACTGCGGGCGTCACCTTTGGGAATCGGCTCCTGGGGCAGGGTTGAAGAAATCTTAAAAATACCGTCTATGAGAAGGCAATCCGGCTGGGGGGCAAGATTTTCAGACGCCATGGCCATGGACAGGAGGGCGGCTTGCAGAATATTGATGCGATCTATTTCCGGCGGGTCGACGATCCCGATTCCAATGGAGATCGCACGGTCGTAAATCTTGTCGTAAAGATATGCCCGTTTTTTGGGTGTCAATTTTTTGGAATCGGATATTCCGGGAATATGCAAATAATTCGGCAGGATAACCGCTGCAGACACCACCGGGCCGGCCAGTGGTCCCCGGCCGGCTTCATCGATACCCGCAATTCTTGAAAATCCGTTATCAATACTTTTTTTTTCGAATAACCACAGGTCTTGTCCCATGGAATCACAATCGAGTTTGCCTTAATTGTACGGGTTTCCGGAATCCTGATTTTTTTAAACCGACACGTTTAAGGTTCACAAAAAACGGTTAATTTATGCGACGTTCTCTGATTCTTGCTGCCTTGCCCCTTAATTTGCGCAGGTAGTATATTTTTGACCGGCGTACACGTCCGAATGTCACCACTTCCAATTTATCGATGACCGGAGAATGCAACGGGAAAATACGCTCAACCCCGATTCCATAAGATACTTTACGAACGGTAAATGAAGCCGCTGTCCCGCCGCTGCGTTTACTGATCACAACACCCTGGAAAACCTGAATCCGTTCTTTTTCACCTTCTTTTATCTTTACATGAACTTTAACCGTATCACCGGCGGCAAAATCCGGTAAATCAAGCCGCATCATCTCTCTTTCTATCTGTTGTATTCTTTCCATATTCATCTCCATAATTCATTCATTAGGCTCGCAACTCACCAGTTTCCGAGCATGGTTTTTTATTCTTTTTTTCCAAACAGTCTGTCAAGTATGACGGCTGCCGCCGATCGCACGGACAGGTGGTTGTAGTCGGTATTTCCGAAAACCGGATCGAGTGCGTAATCGGCATCTGCCATAAATTTTTCAGAAAGCCCCCAGCCCGTACCGAACAGTAACAGGTAAAGGGTGTCATCTTGGAGCATCTTCCGAAACCGTTTAAAGCTTATATTACGGGGGCTGTGACCGGCGCTGGTAACAACCGTTTTCGGTGAATCTCCATTGTTTTTACGGATATCTTCGATCACCTCATCGACTGATTTTTTTATTCTGATCAGCTTCAGGGCTTCTTTACGTTTTGGATTATATTTTGCCCCGGTTCCTTTTAACCAATGGGCAATAATTTTTTCCACCAGGTCTTTCTGGTCGGAAAGGGGCGTGACCACATAAAATAATCGCACGCCGTATGTCTTTGCCGCTCTCGATATATCATGCAGATCCAGGTTCGTTACTGCAGATGCAATAATATCACCCTTCTTGTTGACCACCGGATAATGGATCAGGGCCATATAAAGATTGGTCGTGTATGATTTTTTCAATATCGAGGCACCACTTTTTCAGAATTTCAATCTCCTGGCTGCTCAGGGGTCTGTTCTCCAGCAAATCCCGCCGTTTCAGGAACGTCCGTATCAGTGACGTTTCAAGCCGCCATCTCTCAATTTCTTTGTGGTTGCCCGACAACAGTACACCGGGGACTTCATCGTCTTCGAAGACCCTGGGTCGCGTATAATGCGCATGTTCCAACACACTGTCTGAAAAGGAATCCTTTTCAGCCGAGTCCTTGCCGCCGAGGACACCGGGAATCAAACGGGTTACGGCATCGACGATAACCATCGCCGCCAGTTCACCCCCGGTGAGGATGTAATCACCGATGGAAATTTCATCATCGATAAAATCGTGGCAAATCCGTTCGTCAACGCCTTCGTAACGGCCGCAAACCAAAATAAGTCCATCCGATGATGCCAATTCTTCGGCCACCCTCTGATCAAATGGTCGACCTTGGGGCGTCAGCAGAATCCTCTTGGACAAGGGCGCTTTTTTTTCAGCAGCCCGGATGGCACCGGCCAGGGGTTCGGGCTTCATTATCATCCCGCAGCCACCGCCGTAAGGCCTGTCATCGGTAGTACGGTGCTTTCCTTGTGCAAAATCCCGGATATCTATGGCGGATACGGAAATTTTGTCCTGATTTATGGCGCGACTGACGATCCCGTGCTCCCAAAATGGTTTGAACATTTCAGGAAAAATAGTCAGGACAATAAAATTCATCCCCTTAAATTTCACAACCCTTCCGGCAAAGCCACCCGCATGGTCTTATGTTCGAAATCTATTTCCAAAACCACCGATTCAAGGGCGGGAATCAGGGTTTCAGTGTCATCGCCTTTGTCCAGATCCTTGACCACAAAAACATCGTTACTGCCGGTGGATATTATCGATTCAACCCGACCGAGGTACTGTTCATCGGTGGTAAAAACCCCAAGCCCGATAATGTCACACCAGTAATAGGAACCTTCTTCGGGTTCAGGAAGCGCCGCCCGTTCGATAAGAAGCTTGGCGCCGATCAAGGCTTCACCTGCATTCCGGTTCTCAATACCTTCAAAGGATAAAAGAATGCGTCTACCGTGAGGTTTGGCCCATTTTATGGTATAATTTTTTTCGATGTTGTCGGCGCGGACGACAAGAATCGAACTGCCTGGGGTGAAAACAGACAAAGATTCAGCATTAGAATAGACCTTAAGGTTTCCTTTTACGCCATGGGCGCCAACGATCTTTCCAACAGTAAGAAACCCGTTTTTTTCCACATCCCTATTCTATAATTTCAAGAACCGATCGTTTTTTTAATTTGGCGGAAGCAGCGCTCAATATGGTGCGCATGGCCCGCGCCGTTCGCCCCTGTTTGCCAATCACCTTTCCTAAATCCTCTTGGGCCACTTTGAGCTCTAATACCGAGGTCTGGTTCCCTTCTACCTCCGAAACTTCAACGACTTCCGGATTATCAACCAGCGCCTGGGCAATATACTTGATCAGATCTTTCATAGCTCAATCTCCTTTGTTGGCTTATGAGTAGGGGGTAAAGATCTTATGCAAGCTTAGCAAAAACACCTTGTTCTTTCAAAAGGCTTTTTACGGTATTTGTAGGAATGGCGCCTTGATCAATCCAGTATTTGATCCGCTCTTGATTCAGAACAACCTCGACCGGATCGGTCAAAGGATTGTATGTTCCGACATTTTCCAGGAATTTACCGTCTCGGGGGGATTCACTATCCGCAACAACAATTCGGTAAAAAGGTCTTTTCTTTGCACCGTGTCTGGCCAACCTGATTTTAACTGACATATACGTTTCTCCTTCAAAACGACGGCATGCCCATGCCTAAGCCTCGCATGCCGCCTTTGTTGACTTTTTTAATCATTTTCATAACTTGAGTGTAATTTTTTAACAGCTTATTGATATCCTGAACACTGGTGCCACTCCCTTTGGCAATTCTTTTGCGGCGGCTTCCCTTTATCAAAGTATGTTGGCGTCGCTCCAAGGGGGTCATGGAATTAATAATCGCTTCGATCTTAACAAATTCCTTTTCGTCAACTTCGAGATTTTTAAGCTGCTTCATTTGGCCCATTCCGGGTATCATCTTAATGAGTTCCGACATGGAGCCCATTTTCCGTATCTGAACCATTTGATCACGAAAATCTTCGAGTGTAAACTCATTTTTTCTTAACTTTTTTTCGAGCTCAACCGCTTTTTTTTCGTCAACGACAGACTGGGCTTTTTCTATGATGGTGAGAACATCCCCCATCCCCAGTATCCTAGAGGCCATTCTGTCCGGATGAAAGGGCTCCAGATCGCTGAGTTTTTCACCGACACCGATAAACTTTATGGGTTTGTCGGTTATCGATTTTATGGACAGGGCTGCTCCGCCACGGGCATCGCCATCCATCTTTGAAAGGACAACGCCGCCAATATCCAAGGTCTTGTTGAATGATTTGGCGATGTTAACAGCGTCCTGGCCGGTCATGGCATCGGCCACCAAGAGAATATCGGCCGGTTTGACCGCGTCCTTGATGCGGCTCAGCTCATCCATCAATGCTTCGTCGATATGTAGACGACCGGCCGTATCGATGAGCAGTGTATCGCAGCCTGTTCGGTGTGCCGCGGTTCTGGCTTCCTGACAAATTTGCACCGGATCCATTTCCTGGCTGGATGGAAAAACGGGAACAGACAATTGCTGGCCGAGTTTGGTCAACTGGTCAATGGCGGCAGGACGGTAAATATCTGCCGGAACCAGATACGGCTTTTTCCCCTTTTTCCTCAAAAAGACAGCGAGTTTTCCCGCGGTGGTCGTTTTGCCGGATCCCTGCAGCCCCACCAGCATGACCGATACCGGCACAGGCCCTGAAAGGTCCAGGTCTTCAAGGCGCCCCCCCATGAGCTTCGTCAGTTCATCGTTGACGATTTTGACAACCTGCTGGCCGGGTGTCAGGCTTGCCATGACTTCCTGCCCCAGGGCACGCTCTTTAATATCGGAAATAAAATTTTTTACAACTTTATAGTGTACATCGGCCTCGAGAAGTGCCATTCTGACCTCTCTTAGGCCCTCCTCGATGTTTTTTTCCGATAATTTGCCGTGTCCCTTAAGTTTTTTAAATACGGCATTCAGTCTGTCGCTCAAATTGTTAAACATAAAAGCACCGATAATATCTCAATATTGAAAACGCAAAATGTAATAGTTAAATAATATTATGTCAAGATTAAATAAAATGGTTTCGCCGTTTTATCGTTAATTTTCCCCCTTAATTTCAAAAACAATAGGGTCGAGGATAGACACTTGACAAATGCACACAATCATAGTCTCTTTCCACAGATCCCGAAGATTTGTCATGGGTGTATAATTTGCCCCCATGAACTGGAACCGCGAGCGCATTTCCCCCAGACTGGGTGAAGCGCATCGGATTTCCCGTCAAAAGGACGGGAGGTTCGGGGAGCTCCAATGGTTCAAAAGGAACGTTTGAAATGTTACCGGACATTAAAGAACTTACAACAGAACAGCTTATTTTATGGCTTGAAAACCGAAATATCAAGCCTTATCGTGCCAAGCAGATCCTCCAGTGGATCTATGTGCGCCAAGCCGACACTTTTGAGATGATGACCGACGTGGGAAAAGATACCCGAAAATCTCTTGCACGCCATTTCTCCATCAACCGGCTCGAGAAGGCGCGCACCGAAACGTCACAAGACGGTACCAAAAAGTTTCTTTTTAAGCTCATCGATGGAAAATATATCGAAAGTGTGCTCATTCCGGAAAAGAATCATTATACCCTCTGTATATCGAGTCAGGTGGGATGTGCACAAGGATGCCGGTTCTGTCTCACCGGCAGGGGCGGATGGGTTCGAAATCTCACAAAAGGCGAAATCATCGCCCAAGTGCGCGATGTGGTCAATGATCTGGACAACTCAAAACGTCTCACCAACATTGTCATGATGGGGATGGGTGAACCCCTGGCCAATTATTCCAATGTGGTCGGTGCGGTGGGTACCATCACGGACAGTGAGGTCGGGTTGGGATTTTCAGATCGAAGGCTAACGATTTCTACGTCGGGTCTTGTTCCCAAGCTTTCCCCATTGGGCCGCGATACAGGGGTAAATCTGGCCATATCATTGAATGCCACAGACAATAAAACCCGGGACATGCTGATGCCCATCAACCGAAAGTATCCCCTGGAAAAGCTCCTGGACGCTTGTGCCAGATACCCTTTAACGCCCCGCCGCAAAATCACCTTCGAATACATTATGATAAAAGGGGTCAACGATTCGGAAGAAGACGCAAAACGTCTTGCTGGACTCCTGAGGCCGACACGGGCAAAGATCAACCTCATTCCTTTTAATACCTTCGAGGGGAGCGACTTTGAGCGTCCCGAAGAACATGTCATTCTCACCTTCAAGGAGATTCTCAACAAGAACAATTATACCGCCGTCATTCGACAGAGCAAAGGACAGGATATTTCCGCGGCCTGCGGTCAGCTCAGCGCCAAGTCTAATGCCACTTAACGAATTGTTATTCAAGTAAATTTCAGTGAGCTGGGCTCATCTCCACCACCGGCGACAAAGCGCCGGAAAATGATTTAAAACAGCTGCAATTTTTTTTAAAAAAAGTGAAAAAATTCGCTTGATTTTTTCATAGATGGGATTAAAGTGAATTATTATATTTTTTCACTTCTCATTAAAGGAGTTACAAGAAATGGATGATGGAACATCACTTTTACAATGTCCCAGTAACGATGCGGCCAAAGATGAAATTCAGGAGGATTTTGAAGAACCTCCGGGTATACTGCTATCATTAACCAACCTGCACCCCAGACCCCAGGAAACTATTTTCCCCCGGCAAACCGCGGTGGTTTTGCCCTTCTCCGTCAGACGACAGCCCAGAACATCCAGTAAAACCAGGGCATTCCGACGCAAGTTCTTTCCAAATGCAAATGACAAGGAATGGAACAACTGGCATTGGCAGATCAATCATCGAATACAGACGATCGTTCAACTTCGTCGGGTGTTAAACCTTTCAACAGAAGAAACCGACGCGTTGGGAAATTTGTCGGTCAAACTGCCGTTGGGGATAACGCCCTATTATATGAGCCTTATCTCCCGGGAAGACCCTGATTCTCCTTTGAGACGAACGGTGGTTCCGACGGTCCATGAATTTTTTAAAGCACCCGAAGAAGCCGACGACCCCCTTTGCGAAGATCGTCAGAGTCCTGTGCCGGGACTTGTCCATCGGTACCCGGACAGAGTTCTTTTACTCGCTCACGATTTTTGTTCCACCTACTGCCGGTATTGTACACGATCACGGGTTGTGGGGCATGGCAGATTGTACCCTTCCCGGGATCGCCTGGAAAAAGCCATGGAGTATATCCGGGCCGACACTCAAATCCGGGACGTCCTTATTTCCGGAGGGGATCCGCTGACGTTGAGCGATGATCGCCTCAATTGGATTCTCACAAAGCTGCGGCAGATACCCCACGTGGAGATTGTGCGCATCGGAACGAAAGTTCCGGCTGTTTTGCCCCAGCGTATCACCCCCCAGTTGGTTCGAATGCTGCGACGGCATCATCCCATATGGATGAGTCTTCATTTCACCCATCCGGATGAATGCACGCCGGAAGCCTATCGGGCCTGTGCCATGCTGGCGGATGCCGGCATCCCTCTAAACTCTCAGACGGTACTTTTGGCGGGGATTAACGACACCGTCGATACCATGACGGAACTGGTGCACCACATGCTGAAGATGCGGGTGAGGCCCTACTATCTTTACCAATGCGACCCCATTTCAGGATCTTCACATTTTCGCACGTCCGTAGAGAAAGGATTGGAAATCATCAGAGGATTGAGAGGTTTTACCAGCGGCTATGCCGTCCCCACCTATGTGATCGATGCCCCCGGGGGAGGCGGCAAGATTCCTGTAATGCCCGACTATGTCATGGGTCGCGACAGTTCGGAGTGGTTTCTACGCAACTATGAAGGAAAAACCTATCAGTATCCGGACCCGCAGCGTCACATATCCCCGTCGTTTGCGTGCAATCCTGGGGTCCATGAAAAAGTTGAGGACATTCCGTTGAAATAGACATCATTTTTCATTGCATCCAAACCTAAGCACTCTTTGGTTAAGAGTCCCGGATGTTGCGGACATCTGACAATCGAGCTTATATTGGATGATCGTGTGATAGAACGGTTTCAAGGCTTGCCGATGGCAAGTCTTTTGTATTTAGAGCTTTTATTTTTTAACGCCCAGGAATGGGTGTGGGAGGATCCATATGACCGATCATGCTGTTTTATGCACCCTTTGCGCTCAGCAAGGCAAAACCTGTTGCGTCGAGACGGATATTTTTGTAACAATAGGGGATGTACGCCGGATCTTTAATTTTACGAAAAAGCACGATTTTTATGAATTTCGCGGTTGCTCCACAGAAGCTTACAGGGATCAATCCGATGATCCCCAGTGGGATTGCCAAGTGTTTGGACCCGATGGAAAACGCCGTGTCGTCAAACAGGAATCTTCGGGCAGATGCCTGTTTTTGAGCACCGTGGGGTGTTCCCTTCCGATGGACGTTCGTCCTCTGGTCTGCCGGTTGCACCCGCATCTTTATAACGCTCAGGGCTTCTATCCGGATCTGGCGCCGGAGTGCCCCGTGCATCTGTTGCCGCCCGGCAGGCACCTGGAACAAACGATTCAAGGTTTTCGCCAGGCAGAGGCCGAGCATTGGCATCATCTGCTCTACCAAGAAATTATGGAAAAAGGAGACCTCTCGTTATGAAGATCGGTTTGACCTATGATCTGCGGTCCGACTACCTGGCGGCCGGCTACGACGAATTGGAAACCGCCGAGTTCGACCGGGAAGACACCATTGACGCTCTTGAATCCGCTATCAGGGGGCTGGGGCATACAACGGATCGCATTGGAAATGTCCGCCGGCTCATTGAACGACTGACCCGGGGAAACCGCTGGGATCTGGTTTTTAACCTTGCCGAGGGAATGAACGGTATCGGTCGGGAGGCTCAGGTGCCGGCGGTTCTAGACGTATACAATATTCCCTACACCTTCTCGGACCCTCTGGTCATGAGCCTGACCCTTCACAAAGGTATGACCAAGCGGGTCATTCGGGATGCTAAGATTCCCACATCCGAATTTTGGGTGGTGGAAAAAGAGGGTGACGAACGGTCGGTGACTTTTCCGCCCCCTTATTT
>JAHECI010000396.1 GCA_024641825.1 Desulfobacterales bacterium
GCAAATGCAAACGCGCCGATCATCAGAAAAACCAGCACCTGGGACGTTAAGGCCGTTGCTGCGGCATCAAACCGGCCCCGTTGAAACAAGATGACCACCGTTTCCTGTCTGAGGGCGATAATCAAAACGGAAAACGGTATCACCAGCGCGAGGTATCGGAGGGTATCGTTCAGCAGCCGGTTCATTTCACCGATTTTATTCTCCGCCGCCAGACGCGCCATAAACGGAAACGACGCCATCCCCACGGCCTGGCCGAAAAAACCCACGAGAATAAACATGGTCCTCAGGCCGTAATTGAGACCGGCGATGCTCCCCCGGGGCAAGTAGGAGCCGAAAAATCGAAATAAAAATTCCGTTGAAAAGCTCATGGTCAGGCCGATGATCAACGGAAGTGTCAGCCGAATATAGCGCCATAGATCCGGGTGCCTGAAATCGAAGGCCGCTGTGAACCGCATCCCCACCTTTTTCGCACCCCAGATCTGAACCAGGAAATTTCCCATAAAGGCCCCGATGAAAACGCCCCAGGAAAAACCTTCCATGCCGATTCGAGGCCCCAGCAGTACGCCCCCGCAAATAATTCCCAGATTGTATAAAAGGGGAGACAGGGCCGGTATCAAAAATTTTTCCTTGGCGAACTGAACGGCCATCAGCATGCCGCCGGAAAAGAAGAAAAACTGGGCCGGGATGATAATCCGCGTCATCCGGACGGCCTGTTCGATCAATACGGGATCATCGAGTCCCGGCGCGAGAATCTCGACGAACCTGCGTGCAAAAACGCAGGCAATGGTAATCAATACCAGCAGCACGCTACCGAAGCCGGTGAGGATGAGGGAAAAAACCCGCCAGCCCTCGTCTTCTTCGTTTCGTACCAGATAGTAAGAAAAAATTGGGATAAACGTCACCGAAAGGAACCCGCTGGCAACGATATGATTTAGAATTTCGGGGATGATAAAGGCGACCTGATAGGCATCGACGCCACCGCTGATACCGCCGATATAGGCAATGACCTGCTCCCGGACAAGACCGGTAAGGCGGCTTAAAAACACCGAGGCCATCATAATCAGCGAGGCGAACCCGACTTTTTTATACAGGGTAGACATATTTTTGGGGCAACGGTTCCTTGATCGGCGATAAGGTCAATCCGAAAACTATAGCACCATAATGATATTGCGAACAATACATGTTTTGGGTTTTGCCTCAAAATCCAGGGTCGGTCCTGTCCGGGGGTACAGGGCTCTCGATGACACCCACCATCGCTTTAAGGATAATAAATCAAGGGACCTTGTCCGATACGCTTTTTCGTGATACAAATATGTTTCACTTAACCGATCGCCCAATATTTGTTTGAAATCGTTTCTTCTTAAAATACAATCGGTTCTCCAATCAAACCCTATTGGCATGGTCGTTGCTACTGTATAAAGAACTATCAACGTTTTCGATCCACAGACCCACCCGTCGGCCGGACCGAAAGGACGTTAAATCTTATACGGCCCGGTCATTAACCCTATGGAGGTGAAATTATGACGAATCCAATCCAATGGGAATCAGACATGGCCCATGCCCTGGACATAGCAAAAAAAGAAGGCAAACCTGTTCTGCTTGATTTCTTCAATCCCGGCTGAATCGGCTGCCAACAGATGGATGCAGTTACGTATCCCGACCCGGCTGTAATCGATTTTATGTCCGACGCTTTGATTGCCTTGCGCGTCCCGTCAGACAGCAAGCCCCTCAGCGACGACTTCAACGTTAAATGGACCCCCACCCTCATCACATTGGGTCCCGGCGGTCGAGAACACCACCGAACCGTCGGTTTTCTTGAACCCAAAGAACTGATTGCCCGCCTGCTCCTTGGAGAGGGGAAATATTTCTTTGACAATGACAAGTTTCCCGAGGCATTAACCGCCTTGGAGAAAATCCTTGCAAATTACAGAAATACGGACGCCGTGCAAGAAGCCATATATTTAAGGGGCGTCAGCCAATACAAGAACACAAGTGATCCGTTACCCTTAAAAGCAGCCTATGAGACCCTGAACAAGGATTTTCCCGGGGGCGAGTGGGCAAAACGTGCCTATCCATACCGTCTAATCGGATAAGATCCGATTCCCAGGCCCCAGAACATCTCGATTGTTCAGACGCCCTGAAGCGCCTGTGAAATTTTGAGTGAACAGGGTTAAAATATGCCACAGCGTGTAATCAAAATTATTCTGCCGGAAAGCCATGGAAACGACGCGCTGAAATTACTGGAGGAGCAAGATAATCTCAGTTTCTGGCTGGAAGAATCATCGGGCGGAAATTTCGTGGCCAGTGCCCTTACGGACTCCGGACGCAGTGAAGTGGTCATGGATCTCTTTGAAAAAAGGTTCTCTTCCATAGAAGGTTTCAAACTGATCTTGTTCCCTGTGGCAGCATCCCTCCCCCGTATCGACACAGGTGACGACCCGGTTTCGGTGCCGGATCCCAAAAAGGCCGAGAGTGAACCGCCCATGGCGCTTCGGATCGGCCGGGAAGAGCTCTATTCAGATATCGTGGACAGCACAAAACTTTCGAATGTCTTTGTTTTAATGACCGGACTTTCAACCGTGGTGGCGGCCATCGGACTGCTGAAAAACAATGTCGCCGTTATCATCGGCGCCATGGTGATCGCGCCCCTCCTGGGACCCAATGTCGCCCTGGCCCTGTCCACCAATCTCGCGGACTCGAAGCTGGGCATGAATGCACTGAAAACGCTGCTGTCAGGCATTGCCATGGTCCTCTTTCTGTCCATTATAATGGGATACCTCCTGGACGCCGATCCGGATGTTCGGGAAATTGCCCTGAGGACCCAGGCGAATCTGTCGGACATCATTTTAGCCCTTGCGTCCGGTTGTGCGGGGGTACTTGCATTTACAACCGGGATTTCTTCGGCGGTTATCGGGGTGATGGTGGCCGTAGCCCTATTGCCGCCGTTGACCGTATGCGGACTGTTGGCCGGATCCGGGCATTTTGCCGAAGCTTCTTCGGCGTTCTTGCTTTTTCTTACCAACGTCATCTGCATTAATCTTGCCGGCGTCATCACGTTCTTGATCCAGGGTGTCAGTCCCCGGGCCTGGTGGGAGGCTGACAGAGCCAAAAAAGCGACCCGCAAGGCTTTGGCC
>JAHECI010000397.1 GCA_024641825.1 Desulfobacterales bacterium
ATTTCAAGAACATTTTGCCCTTTGGGAGCGTCGAACTCACCGAATAACAGGGCTCGCTTTCGAAACCATAAAAAGATTACAGGAGATTTCCACAGATGAACATCAGCAGAAGATTGGGTACCCTGGTCGTTTTTGGCGTGCCCGCTATCATCGGCGGCGGTATAGTTTATGCGTTATTCGGCAACTACGTTGCGGTTTTTGCTTATGAAATTCTTCTTATACTTGTAGGTGTCGGATTTGCCAGCAAATAAGGTGGGTTAACCTCAGCTTTACATGCGGTTTTTCTCGATTTAACCCAAATATTCCCGTTTTTTTCAAATCAAAAAGACGGCACCGTTAAACTTTTTCATTCATGACGCTTTCAGGGGATTCGCTTCGGGCCATTATAGCAGCAATCCCCGTAATAGGGAATTGTCGTTTTACCCCTCAAAGGCTCGTCGCAGACGACCAAGACTCCGTCGGTGAGAACTCGGGTCTGCATGCCCTGTAAAATGTTTGCTCAATGAAATTTTACCCCGTTAAATGTTCCACCTGTTTATCCGGGGCAAAACCTGTTTCACCAGGGGGCATCCTCGACGTTTCCTCAATTCGGGTTTTAAAATGGAGTTGCGATGCAAGATAAAACCTCCAGCAATATTATTTTGTGGTTTTTTTTGGCTCTTTTTCTTGTTTCGGCCTTTCTGCTCGGCTGGCTGTTGCTCCCCTTTTTCAGTGTTATTATTCTGGGCGCCCTTGTCGCCGGCATCTTCAAGCCTTTTTACATCTTTTTAAACCGGAAGATCAATCCCACCTTTTCCTCTTTGTTAACCTGCACGGTGGTGTTTTTTATCCTGTTTCTCCCCACCATCTTGTTTGTGGGCATTCTGTCCAAAGAAGCCTACGGTTTGTATCTTATGGGAAAAGGCGCCGTGATCAGCGAACAAGTGAAGAAAATTCTGGAAACCAGCACGATTCTGGAAAAAATAAATCTGTTCCTTTCCAACTTCAACATTGAGATCACCGGCACGGAACTCAACAAGGGGATTTCGGAACTGGGTAAAATTGTGGGCCTGTTTTTATACCAGCAGGCCAGTTCCATTGCCTCCAATGTCCTCAATTTTTTTGTATACTTCTTTTTCATGCTCCTTGTTATCTACTACCTTTTGATCGACGGAGACCGGCTCGTTTCGTTCATTATCGATCTTTCTCCCCTGCCCAAAGACCAAGACGACCAACTGATTCAAAAATTTAAAGATATGGCCGGCGCCATTCTTATCGGAAACGGACTGTGCGGGATGATCCAGGGGGTTGCAGGGGGGCTTGTTTTCTCTTTGTTCGGTTTAAAATCCCCCCTCTTATGGGGTGTCATTATGGGATTGCTGGCGTTTCTTCCCATCATCGGCATCGGGGCTGTTCTTGTCCCTGCAGCGGCTTTTTTAATTGTTAAAGGACGGATTGCCGCCGGAATATTTTTCATTGTTTTTTATGTGTTTCTCTCCGGCGGGGTCGAATACCTGCTGAAACCCAAACTGGTGGGAAAACGCGTAAAAATGCATACGCTCCTCGTATTTCTTTCGATTATCGGCGGATTGAAGTTCTTCGGGATCCTCGGCATTGTCTACGGGCCGCTGATTACAACTGCTTTTTTAACATTAACAGATATTTATTACACCAGTTATCAGGATATGGTCGATCCTTGCAATCATCGAAAGACCCATAAGACCCCATGAAACACCCCGACGAAGACCCCGTATTGATTCTCGCCTCCAAGTCCCCACGGCGCCGGTACTTGTTGAAACAGGCAGGCCTTTCATTTTCCGTCATCCCCAGCGACATCGATGAAACCACCGTCCCCCTGTCTTCCCCTGAAGTTTATGTGAGGGTTCTGGCGGAGGCCAAGGCGGAATACATTGCCAAAAAGTATCGTCAAAAATGGGTGATCGGCGCCGATACCATTGTCGTTAAAGACGGCACCGTGCTCGGAAAGCCCGGCTCTATCCATGAGGCGCGTTCCATGTTAAAACAACTCAGCGGACAAGCCCATCAGGTCTTCACCGGCTATTCTGTATTGTGCAAAGCAAAACATCGAAAATTCTCCGAAACCGTTCAAACCGAAGTTCTTTTCAAAAATCTTACGGACGAGGAAATCGAGTGGTACATTCACACCAAAGAACCCTTTGACAAAGCAGGTGCTTATGCGATTCAAGGACTCGGCACCTTTCTGGTTAAGCGTATCAACGGCTCCTATACCAATGTTGTCGGGCTTCCGGTGTGTGAAATCATCGAATTTCTCATCAAGGAAGGTGTGGTGGGATTAAGGGGAGCCCCCCGATTGAGCTCAAGCAGAAAATAGGAATTTTAAGTTTTTGGTAAAACGAATTCAAAATATAAAAAAGCGCATTCAAGAAGCAGCGGACCGGTGCGGCCGTGACCCTTCGACCGTTCGTCTCGTTGCCGTGAGCAAAACCATCCCAATCGACAGGGTCAAAGAGGCCATCGAAGCCGGCATGACCGTTTTGGGGGAAAACTATATTCAGGAAGCCCGGGAAAAATTCAACCGATTGGCCACCTATCCGGTATCATGGCATTTTATCGGCCATCTCCAGTCCAACAAGGCCAAGTATGCGGTGAGGCTCTTTGATATGATTCACTCCGTGGACTCCCTCAAACTGGCCAGGGAATTAAACAAGCAGGCCCAAAAAAATGCTAAAATTCAAAATATACTCATTCAGATCAATATCAGTAAAGAATCGTCAAAATCCGGCGTCGATGCAGCAAACGTTCTGGATCTGATC
Organism: Desulfobacterales bacterium; assembly: GCA_024641825.1. Classification (GTDB taxonomy): domain Bacteria; phylum Desulfobacterota; class Desulfobacteria; order Desulfobacterales; family UBA11574; genus JAAXQD01. The sequence goes on from JAHECI010000397.1 coordinate 2,775, forward strand.
GACCAGGTGTGCCATCTTGAAAATCTGTCTGTAAAAGGGCTCATGACCATGCCGCCATTTTTCAATGATCCTGAAAAGGCCCGACCCTATTTTTCAGCCCTTCGAAATCTTAGGGATCGGATCCGGCAAGCGGCGCCCCCGGAGATTACCCTGGACGAGCTCTCCATGGGTATGACCGGTGACTTTGAAGTCGCCATCGAAGAAGGGGCGACCCTTGTGCGTATCGGAACCGCAATTTTTGGAGAAAGAAGATGAAAATCCTTCTTCACATCTGCTGCGCACCGTGTGCCATATACCCGTTGAAAACCCTTCGCAATGAAGGACTTGACACCATGGGTTTCT
>JAHECI010000079.1 GCA_024641825.1 Desulfobacterales bacterium
CGGTGGCTTCATACGCCCTTGCCCTGCACCCGCCGCACACCTTTCTGAATTCACATTTCCCGCATTTTCCTTTTAGATGATTGAAATTGCGCAACGATAAAAAGGTGTCCGAACCGTTCCATATGTCTGCAAAAGATGTTTTCGTAATATCCCCGCAATTGACATCGAGGAATCCGCAGGGCTGAACGATTCCCCGGTGAGAAATGAAACAAAATCCCGTGCCCCCCAGACATCCTCGGGTGAAGGCATCCATCCCGTGTGTTTTGAAGGTCACCGTTTTTCCTTCCTGCTTTGTCCGTTGCCTGAGGATGCGGTAGTAATGAGGCGCGCAGGTGGCTTTGAGCTGCAAAGGGGACTTTTCCCTCTGGTCATAGAACCAATTCAATGTGCGTTCATATTCTTCCGCGGTTATTTCCTGATCCACAATATATTTTCCGCGGCCGGTGGGAACCAACAGAAAAATATGGTGGGCCACCGCCCCCAGCTTTATGGCCAGTTCCTGAATTTCGGGGATTTCTTTGAGATTTGTTTTTGTAATGGTCGTGTTGATTTGAAATTCTACCCCGGCTTCTTTTGCCAGTTTGATGCCGCGAAGTGCACCGTCAAATGCACCGTCTACCCCTCTGAATCTATCATGGCTTTCTCGGGTGGCGCCATCGAGGCTGACGCTGATCCTTTGAATACCGGCATCCGCCATCTGTTGGGCAAGTCTTTGGGTAATCAGTGTGCCGTTGGGTGCCATGACCATCCTGAGCCCTTTTTCCGTACCGTACCTTGCGATATCGAAAATATCCGGTCGCAAAAGTGGTTCTCCGCCGGTCAGAATAATGATCGGCTTTCCGACGTGTGAGATCTGATCCAGGAGGCGGAACGCAGCATCGGTGTCGAGTTCCCCGCTGAACGGGCCGTGTGTGGCCGACGCCCGGCAGTGCATACAGGCAAGGTTGCAGTTTCGGGTGGTTTCCCATGCCACGAGGCGCAGGGTATTCCCCTTTTTTTCCCCGTGGGGGTGGGGTGGGGGAGTTGATGTATTGTTTGTATGGCTCATAATCTTATCCTAAACTTTCGCTCAATTAGGATTTCATCGTGAAGCCAGCGCTTCTGCAGCTTCGATGGCAAAATAGGTCAGAATCATATCGGCGCCGGCCCGCTTAATTCCCGTAAGGACTTCCATCATCACTCGATGGCCGTCTATCCATCCCATTTTGTCGGCGGCCTTTATCATGGCATACTCCCCGCTGACATTATACGCGGCCATGGGAAGATCTATCTCTTCCCGGACCCGGGAGATAATGTCCAGATACGGAAGGGCCGGCTTTACCATGATGATATCGGCGCCTTCTTCAATGTCCATGGTCACTTCCCGGATGGCTTCCAGGGCATTGGCCGGATCCATCTGGTACGCCTGACGATCTCCAAACTGGGGCGGCGAGTCGGCAGCATCCCGAAACGGTCCGTAGAACCCGGAGCAGTATTTGGCTGCATAAGACATGATGGGGACGCTGCTGTAATCGTTTTCATCCAGGATATTCCGAATTTCAGCCACACGGCCGTCCATCATATCCGAAGGTGCCACCATGTCCGCACCGGCCTGGGCATGGGACAGGGCGGTTCTGGCAAGAAGATCGAGGGTGGCGTCGTTGTCGATGATTTGGCCTTCCACAATGCCACAGTGGCCGTGATCCGTGTACTGACACAGACAGACATCGGTGATAACGGCAAGGTCGGGTATCTTATTTTTTATGGCGCGGGTCGCTTTTTGAACAATGCCGTCCTTGGCGTAAGCCCGGGTTCCCAGGGGATCTTTCTTGTCGGGAAGTCCGAAAAGCATTATGGCAGGGATGCCGAGTTCATAAGCTTTTTGGGATATTTTCACCAGGTGGTCTATGGACAACTGATAGTGGCCGGGCATGGAATCGATGGGATTTTTCACCCCGTTACCGTGAACGGCAAAAAGGGGAAGTATAAGGTCGTCTACCGAAAGTTTCGTTTCACGAATCATACGACGGAAGGCATCACTCTGCCGTAACCGCCTGGGTCTGTAATCTGGGAAAAGCATAACAACTCCTATTTCATCTTAGGTGTTTTGAGGAATAAAAACCGAGCCTGATACAGAACCCGGGGCACGGGGAAGCTTTGCATAGATATCAACCTATTTCTTCGTCGGTCAGATAACACGCCGGATCCGGTGACCACACATCACCGGTCACCGCCTCGGATCTAACCCTGAAATTGCCGGCGCAAACATCCAGCCATCGGCATGCCTTGCAACGTCCTTTGGCGTACTTTTTCTTTTCTTTGAGTTTTTTCATCAGCGGATCAGAGGTGTCGGCCCAGATTTCAGAAAACGGCCGATTCCGGACATTGCCGAAACTGTAATGTCGCCAGAACTGGTCGGCATAGACTTCGCCGTCCCAGCTAACGCAGCCGATGCCGATTCCGGAACTGTTGCCCTGGTTCATTTTGAGAAGTTCGAGAACTTCTTTTGCACGTTCAGGATTTTCTCTGAGCAGACGTAAATAGAGGTAGGGGCCATCCGCATGATTGTCAACGGTGAGAACCTCTTTGGGATCTCCCCGGTCATGGAGCTGTTTCGTAAGCGCCAGGATAAGATCGACGGCCTTTCGGGATTCCTCGTGGGAAAGATCTTCTTTTACAAGATCTGATCCTCTTCCGGCATATACCAGATGATAGAAGCATACCCTGGGTATATCCATCTCTTCAAGGAGTTTGAATATTTCCGGAATTTCTCCGGCGTTCCATTTGTTGATGGTAAAACGGAGCCCAACTTTTATGCCGGCCTTTTTACAGTTTTCAATGCCTTCTAAAGCAGATCTGAAAGCCCCCTTAATCCCCCGGAACCGGTCATTGATCTCTTCCATTCCGTCAAGGCTGATGCCGACATAGGAAAGGCCGATGTCCTTGAGTGTTCGAGCTATTTGCGGCGTTATCAATGTCCCGTTGGTCGATATAACCGCCCGCATGCCCTTTTTGACGGCATAGTCTGCAAGTTCCGGGAGGTCTTTTCGGACCAGGGGTTCACCGCCGGAAAACAAGATTACCGGAACGCCAAACTCCGCGAGATCGTCGATCAAGTTTTTTCCTTCAATGGTTGAAAGCTCGTTGTCAAAGGGGATGTTTTTGGCATGGGCATAGCAATGGACGCATTTTAAGTTGCATCGCCGGGTGATGTTCCAGACCACCACGGGCCGCTTGTCGATGGAAAACTGTAGAAGATGAGACGGTAATTTAGATGACAGTCTTCCATAACGAAGGGCATCCGATGGTTCGACCGTTCCGCAGTACAATTTTGATATTCCGATCATATGGATATTTCCAGTTCAAGAATCTAGGATTTGGGGGCCCTCAACTCGTTTTGAATGAGGCTGCTTATAAAAGATTCGGGGTTCAATAGCGCATTCTTGGTAATGAAGAAACGATGTTTACCTGTTTTTTCTTGAACCAGTTTGAGTCCATATTCAAAATCTCTTGTCAGATGGTCGTAAAATTCCTCTGGGTTGTAAGCGGAATTTTCAAACAGTTCAATAATGTAATCGATGGCATCGTCTTCCATGACAATGTTGATATCATGATTTTTATAAAAGTATAGTTCAATTTTCTTAATGTCATCATAAAAGGATTTGATCTTTTGGATGACCTTTTCAATATCCATGATGTGATTTGCGTAATAGGACGCCACCACCTCGATGCGAGAAGGTGTAAGGGTCAGCGCGTATTTTTCGGATAGATTTTTCTTGTTCGAATTCAAGTACTGTTTAATATATTCTTTTTCTTCGTTAAACAGCCGCTCGTACGTTTCATTTAATTGGCCCTGATCTGATAGAGCGAGTATTTTTTCGATAGACCTTTCGGGATCTTCAACCACAGCGCGGGTCACCGGAAATTTTTTGATGTTGCAGGACGGGAATTTCTTTTCGAACACCAGCAGCGCCGCTTCAACTGCGCTCACAAGACCCCTTGCTCCGGTATTTTCTTGAAAGGCCTTTTTCGCTAGAATCTCAAGGGCTTTGTTTTCAAATTTTATATCGATATCATACGCAGCAAAATCGAGTTTTTTGCCGAGAATTATCGGATTGCTGGGATTTTTCAGAATTTCGAGGAGGTCATCTTCGGTCAATTCTTCAAACACAGCCCGCACCGGGAGCCGACCCACAAATTCAGATTCAAATCCGAATTCTATGAGGTCTTCAGCCTTTGCTTTTTTAAGAATGCCCACATCATCCTTGATGTTTTTTATGTTCGCGCCAAAGCCGATTTCCTGTGCGGCAACCCGTTTTTTAACGATCTGGGGTAAATCGCCAAAGGCTCCGCTCATAATAAACAGTATTTTACTGGTATTGACGGTTCGTTTATCCCGTTTTCCGGTTTTGCGAAACCGTTCGATCTCTTGAATCATGGAGATGGGATCATGGGGGACTTTCAAATCGACTTCAGTTTCTTCCATGGGTTTGAGGAGCGCGCGCTGAACGCCGGATCGGGATACATCGACACCGATGATATTTCGGCCGGATGCAATTTTGTCGATTTCATCGATGTAGATGATACCATATTGAGCCAGTTCGATATCACCGTCTGATTCCCTTACGAGGTCACGGACAAGATCTTCAACATCACCGCCCACATAACCGGTTTCGCTAAATTTGGTGGCGTCACCCTTTACAAACGGCACATTGATTTTTTTTGCGATCAGTTTGATGATGTACGTTTTGCCAACACCGGTGGGGCCGAACATCAGGATATTGTTTTTGATGTGGCCGACCATGTTGTTGGTCTCTTCAGAATCCCTTTCCGCCCGTTTTATTCGGTTGAAATGGGTACATATTTTTGTTGCCAGAATCGCTTTGGCGTTATCCTGTTTAACGATGTACTGGTCGAGAAAGGAGATGAGTTCTTCGGGTTTTAAATCAAAATTAATCTTTTTTTCTTTTTTTTCAGGCTTTTCAGCCGTTTCGGTACTGACTTTCTGGGGTAACACCATCGGCGTTACCATTTTGACGTTTCCGCCGAATTTTTTCGCCAGAAATTCGCCGATCTCCTTTTCGATTTCTTTGGGATCTGGTATTTTTTCACTATGTTCTTTCATTTTAGACACGATATCCACTTACGCTGTTTTTTTCTCGAGCCGTTAAACTCTGTTGTGTGTAAAACTATAATCACGCCTTATGGAAAATGCAAGGTGGAAATGGTGTGGCGGGATTCCGGGATTTCTCAGGGGCTGAGCACCCCAGGATCGGGGGGCGCACCCCCTGAACACGGATGTGTGGATTATCGGTTTTTTGGGGGATACCCATTCCGCGGCACCGGGTTTTTGCAGCAGGTCCTAATCCCCCTTTTTGGACCTATCGAAATCCCTTTGTTCGTCACGCCGGCGGATGGTCTCCCGTTTATCATACTTGCGCTTGCCCCTGGCCAGGGCCAGGGTCAACTTGGCCTTTCCGTTCTGGAAATACATCTTCAGGGGGATGAGAGAAAACCCCTTTTCATTGATTTTGCCGTATAGCTTTTTTATTTCACCCTTGTGCAAAAGGAGTTTTCTTTTTCTTAACGGATCGTGATTGTCATAAAAAGCAAAGGGGTACGCACCGATATGGATCTGGTGAACAAACACTTCCCCATTTTTTATTCTGGCATATGAATCTTTTAAATTAACGCGGCCCAGCCGAAGTGATTTAACTTCGGTTCCCAAAAGGACCATCCCGGCCTCGTAGGTATCTTCAATAAAATAGTTGTATCTGGCTTTTCTGTTTTCAGTGATAATTTTTATATGATTTGAGCTCAAACGTTTTTTCTCCTTGGTAAAAATCGATCTTATCCCCCATTGGGGCACGTCGAGGGCACCCTGGAAAATTCATGAAAAACATCATGACCCAAGGAATAATAAGGAAGAGATTATGATTCGGTATATCCTATATCGAAGAGCGTACTGCCGTAAGTTTGAAACACCCGTTCCAAAACCCCCGTCTCGGTGGTCTCTTTTAGAACGTCTTTGGTAAAGCGTTTGGCATCTTCGGCATTAAGGGCTCGAATTATCTTTTTAACTGCCGGTATCGACTGAGGATTCATGCTCAATCTTTTTATCCCCAATCCCAAAAGTATCGGTATGTTCACCGGGTCACCCGCCATCTCTCCGCACATGAAGACTTTCACGTGGCTGTTCTTTGCGACATCGGCAACACGTTTGATCATCCGGATGATGGCCGGGTTGAGGGGCTGATACAAGTGGGCAACCTCTTTGTTGACCCTGTCCACTGCCAAGGAATACTGTATCAGGTCGTTGGTTCCGATGCTGAAGAAATCGACTTCCTTTGCCAAGACATCCGCCATGATTGCGGCCGAAGGGACTTCTATCATGATGCCGATCTCTATGTTTTCGTCAAAGGGCAACCCTGCTTTTTCCAGTGAATCGGCAGCCTCGGCCACCATCTTTTTGGCCGCCATGACTTCTTCTTGGCAGGATATCATGGGAAACAGAATTTTGATTTTACCGAATGCAGAGGCCCTGAGTATGGCACGCAGCTGGGTTTTGAAAACCTCCGGTTTTTTTAGACAGTAGCGTATTCCGCGAAGTCCAAGAACAGGGTTCTTTTCTTCAGAAACAGCGGCATAGGAGACGGCTTTATCACCGCTGATGTCGAGGGTTCGAATGGTCACGGACCTGGGTGCCATGACTTCAATGACATCCTTGTATTGTTCAAAAAGCTCATCTTCACTGGGAAAATGGAATTGGCTCAAATATTGAAATTCAGTTCGGAAAAGTCCAATGCCGTCTCCCCCATAGTTGATTACGGACACCACCTCTTCAGGGAGTTCGATATTTCCCATGACCTTCAGTTTGAACCCGTCGATGGTTTCGGCCGGAAGGTGGCTGTCCCGGGTAATAACTGCTCGATATTCTTCGAATCTGGATTGACGTTCCTCGAATTCTATCAGGGTATGATCCGTGGGATGGACGATAACCATGCCCGAATTGCCGTCTACGATGATGATATCATCGTTTTTGATGGTCCGGGTGGCATTGTCAAGGCCCTGAACAGCGGGAATTTCTAAGGTTCGGGCAATGATTCCCGTATGCGATGTCTTGCCGCCGAGGTCGGTTACGAGCCCTTTTATCTTTTCCAGTTGTATCTGGCTGGTTTCTGCAGGGGAGATGTCCTTGGCAACCAGTATGACCCGTTTGTCGATGGCGGCGATATCCACCGCTTTTGCCCCCACCAGGTTCTGCATGATGCTCTCAGATACATGTACAAAGTCGGCCACCCGACCCTGTAAATACGCGTCGGTCATGTTGTTGAACATGATTTTGACATTCGATACGACTTTCTTGAGGGCCCATTCGGCGTTTACCCGTTCGTTTTTTATGGTTTCTATGGTCTTGCCATAGAGCATCTTGTCTTTAAACATGACCTTGTGGGTTTCAAGAATATAGGCGTTTTCGCGCAATCCTTCGGGCGTTGACTCAATGATTTTTTGCAATTTATCATTGGCATTTTTTACAGCGGATTTGAACCGTTTGATCTCTTTTTGCAAATCCGCTTCGTCGATTAGGTATTTATCGACAATATCAACACCTTCTCTGCCAACCAGGTATGCCTTGCCGATGCAAATTCCCGGAGAAACACCGATCCCCTGAAGGTGTATTTCAATTTCGTTGGTATCAAACATGCCCGGTTATTCTCCAAAGCCCCTTTCAATCAGCTTGGCAATATCGTTTAAAATATCAAGATCCGATGGATCGTCAATTTTTAAAGTAATTTTTGATCCTTTGGGACAGGCCAGGGTAAGAATGTCGATAATGCTGGCGGCATCCACCTTTTCTCCGTCTTTTATGATCCACATTTTTGATTTTACGTTTCGGGCGAGTTTTGCTATCTGAACTGCGGATCTTGCGTGAAGACCCAGATCGTTGGTAATGGTAACTCTCTTTAAAAGCTTGGTATCAGATTTGTTCATCGTAACGATTAGAAAAGAACGCCCTTTCAGATTTATAAAAATTTTTATCAACCGCCATGGTATTTGTCAATCTGTAATCATTGACAAAAGATTAAATAACTGTTAGAGATCCACTGACTGTTAGTTGCAAAAGGCTGAAATTGCAAGGAATCATTTTTTATTATACCCGGGTATTAATTAAGGCTTAGGGAGGGAAGACCCATGGCTGATAAAATATTGATTTTCGGCAAAGACACTTGACCTTATACCAATCAAGCTCGTGAAGCTTTTGCCAAGCAGGGCCGGGAGGTCGACTACATCAGCGTTAAGACCCATCCGGGTCAAATGAAGATCATGCTGAAATATTCAGACGGTATACGCAAGGTTCCGGTCATTGTAGACCACGACGATGTTACCATCGGATTCAACGGGGGGACCTGAAACGTTTAGACATGTCGGCTGTATGTCGATATCAAGGATAATCGCGGATAAAAATGGAAAAACAGTTTATTGTTGACGATTTAACCCTCGGGGAACCCTGGCGGCTTTTCAAGATCATGGGAGAATTTGTTGAAGGGGTGGATACCCTCCATGATTTAGGGCCTGCCGTGAGCATCTTCGGTTCGGCAAGAATTAAATCGAATGATGCGGTGTATAAGAAAGCTGAAAAACTAGCGGAACTTTTTGTAAAAAACGGCTTTTCCGTTATCACCGGCGGGGGCGGAGGTGTTATGGAAGCCGCCAACAAGGGTGCCGCAGATGCAGGGGGCACATCGGTTGGGCTGAATATTATTCTTCCCTTCGAGCAGGAACCGAATCCCTTTTCAAATGTTAAACTCGACTTTAAATACTTTTTTATCCGCAAAGTCATGTTTATCAAATATGCCAGTGCCTATATCATTCTTCCCGGTGGTTTCGGCACCCTGGATGAACTGTTCGAAGCGGTCACGCTGGTTCAAACCCGTCGCATAAGGTCTTTTCCGCTGATTCTGGTGGGCTCGGAATACTGGGCAGGACTTATCGACTGGATAAAAGACAAGTTGCTGGGTGAAAAACGGATATCTCCGGAAGATCTTGAAATTCTACAGATCATGGATGATCCTGAAGAAATTGTCAAAGCTGTACAGAAAGTGATTATTTTGTAAGGGCAATTTCAAAACCTTCCATTCGTTGGCTTAAGCCTTTTGCAAAGCGCTAAGCTCGCTGTGATAAATTCTTAGAACTCGGGCGATCCCCCTTGCGCAGCACAAAAAATTTTTACGACGCGTCGGTAAACCCTTTTCGGCAGAAGGCCCAAAAATCACTGGCCGGAAGGTTTTGACCTGGCGCCCGGTGATCACCCTAAGACGGCTCCGTTTGGGGATGTGCAAACATACATCCCCATTTTTTATCCAAACGTCGGCAAATCGGAATCATGAATTGAAAAATTAATTTTCTGAATTCGCCGATTGAACGCATTTTTACTTGATTAATTGAAAATATTTATATTATCTATTAGTTGGAAATGAATGGTATTCAGAAAATAGGTTTCCGAAACTCTTTTTTGAGAATGAACGCGTGTTTAATTTTTAGAATTTTTTTTCCGCGGTGGACGGCCTATAAAAAACGCCATTGAATTGGGATTTTTTTTCGAGTCCGCCGAAAGCGGACGTGATTGGCCTCCCAACGCGATGGTATGATTGAAGGTGAAAAATTTTGGCAGCATCAGACGATCTAAAAGAAAATGACGTCCTCTTGGAACTTAAGGATGTCCATATGTTTTTCGGCAAAGTATGTGCCCTTGCCGGCGTTAACCTGAAAATAAGAAAAGGTGAGATACATTCTGTCATCGGGCCCAACGGCGCCGGCAAAACAGTTATGATGAATATTATCAACGGGCTTTATACCCCGCAACAGGGGAATATCTATTACAAACAAAAAATAATCAACACGCTCAGGCCGTTTCAGCGGGCGGAGTTGGGTATTGCCAGAACGTTTCAGAAAGTCGAGGTTTTCGGCGGCATGACGGTGTTGGATAACATTCGTTTGGGACGGCATATCCATTTGAAATCCGGTATTGTCAGCGGATCCATATTTGTCGGCAAAACCGCCCGGGAAGAGATCGCGCACCGAAACTTTATTGAGGAAGAGATCATCGATCTTCTGGAGATTCAACATATCCGGCATAAACCCGTCGGAATGCTGCCCTATGGACTTCAGAAACGTGTGGAACTCGGCCGGGCACTGGCGCTGGACCCCGAGCTATTAATTCTGGATGAACCCCTGGCCGGACTCAATCTCGAAGAAGTGGAAGACATGGCCCGGTTTGTCATAGATATTAATGAGGAAGAACGCTGGAAAGTCACCTGTATTCTGGTGGAGCATGACATGGGTGTGGTGATGGATCTATCCGATCATGTTTTTGTTCTTAATTTCGGCAACATGATTATCGACGGTACACCTGAGGAAGTCCAGAATCATCCTGAGGTGATTAAGGCCTACCTGGGTGAAGAGGACCTCTATGCAACACGGAGATAAAACAATTCAGAATAACAGCAAACACCATATTGAAGTTACAAAAGATCTGACCATCCCCAAATTATTTTATAAAAGAGCCACCGAATACGGAAAGGGCAGGGTGGTCATGCGGGAGAAGGAGTTTGGCATATGGCGGCCCATTACCTGGCATGATTATTTGGAAAATGTCAAATATTTAGCCCTGGGTCTCGTTCGTTTAGGCCTCGAAGAAGGGGACAAGGTCGCCATGATCGGGGACAATCGCCCGGAAGGTCTTTGGGCGGAAATGGCCGCGCTCTGTGCCAGAGGTGTGGGTGTCTGGCTGTTCCAGGACTCCTTGATCGAGGAAGTCAAGTATATCATTGACCATTCAGACACCAAATTTATATTCGGTGAAGGTCAAGAGGAGGTCGACAAAGCCATCTCTGTTTTTAATGAATGTCCCAAGCTGAAAAAGATTATCTGGGATGATCCAAAAGGGATGCGAAACTATACGGAAGACTATCTGATCAGCCTCAGGGAAGTTCAGGAGCTGGGCCGGGAACTGGATCGACAACAGCCGCAGTTATTCAAAGAGATGATCGATAAAGGCCACGGAGACGAGGTCGCCTTACTGTTTTATACTTCCGGAACCACCTCCCTTCCCAAAGGTGCACTTCTTTCCCACAATAACATGTTGACCATGGGTCAGCACCTCATGGCGGTGGATCCGTGCAAGCCTACGGACGATTATGTCTCTTATCTCCCCTTTGCCTGGATCGGAGAACAGATGATGTCCATCTCCTGCGGGCTACAGGTGGGATACACCATCAATTTCCCCGAGGCCCCTGAAACCGCTCAGGATAATATCAGAGAAATCGGCCCCCATGTGATGTTCGCCCCTCCCCGGATGTACGAGCAGATGACCCGAACGATCCAGGTCAAGTATTTGGATTCCACCTGGATCAAGCGGAAATGCTATGAGTTCTCCACCAAGATCGGTTATCATGTGGCAGATCTTAAGTTTCAGAAAAAAACCATCCCTTGGTACTGGGTATTTTTGGGGTGGTTGGCATCGATTACGGTCCAGAATAAAGTTAAGGATCATCTCGGTCTGTCTCGTGTCCGAAATGCCTATACCGGCGGAGCGGCCATGGGGCCGGACCACTTTCGTTTTTTTCATTC
>JAHECI010000398.1 GCA_024641825.1 Desulfobacterales bacterium
AAGCGGCATACAGAGAATGGGCCTGCAAGTTAACATTTACGACGCAAGGGAAATTATTTATGTGAACCCGGTCGGCGTGGCCTGGGAAGGGGGACTCAGGGACGGAGACGAAATAATTTCCGTAAACCATATTCCCATTGACGCCCTGGGCTACTTCGGTATTTACGCGCTTCTGGAAGACACGTTAATCCAGGAATATCAATTCCGGGTTGTAACCGCCGAAAACCATGTAGCGGACGTTGCCGTAACCATCGAATGAGGAATCGGTTTTGGGAAGAATTGCGTTGTTGTGGAGCGTTCTCTCTCTATTGGGATGCAGAGGCGTTTGCCCTGGAATTGGGGGGGGCGACTGGATCTGATCCTGTTGCTCCAGGAAAAGCGTTTTTGGGCGAAAATGCCTGGGCACTGTTCAACATATGGATTTACTTCATATTACAATGCCTCAACAATCGGGTGGTTGTTTTCGTTTTTCCATGGATCGATTCCCAATTCGGCCAAAAGTTGACATGACCGATGGTTTCTTGATATAAAAACAGGTGGTAATCAAACCAAGAATAGATGCACCCGGGGCTCTCCCTTCGTCCATACAGCCATTTTTTCAGAATCGCTGCAAATCGATTCTATTCCAGGTGGATCCAAACCTTTTGGAGCTGATTCGATATATTCATGTGAACTGATACAGCACGCCCGGTTGAATAGCGCTTCGCCCACCGTTTCGGTAATTCAACAGGTCAGGCGCATTCTCCGTCGACGTGTTGAAGCGAAGTTTACCCTGTCATATCTTGTTTTTTCATTTAACCGGGGCGCAAATTTCGTCCTGTCGGGGTGCGGAGAACTTCAATGATGAACGTATGTCGGCCCCTATTAACACCAATAAGGATTTAAAACATGTCCAGTACATTCGGCACCCTTTTGAAAGTCATGACCTTCGGCGAATCCCACGGCAAAGGCGTGGGTGCGGTTCTCGACGGGTGCCCTTCCAACATCCATCTTTCCGAAGCCGATATCCAACGTCAGCTCGATCGGCGCCGTCCCGGACAGAGTAAGTTGACAACCAAGCGGGAGGAACCCGATCGGGTGACCATCTTATCCGGTGTCGAGAACGGCAAAACCTTGGGGGTGCCCATCGGCCTGCTTGTGGCAAACAAGGATCAGAAACCCGGCGACTATGACGCCCTGCAATTTGTTCCGCGTCCCTCACATGCAGATTACACCTATCAGATGAAATATGGAATCCGGTCGGCCAGCGGCGGCGGCAGATCCAGTGCCCGTGAAACTGTCGGCCGTGTTGCCGCCGGTGCCATCGCCGATAAATATCTGCTTGAAGCATTCGGGATAGAAATCGTTGCCTGGGTGCAATCCGTCGGAGACGTCGAGGCCCCTTCGATCGATGTGGATCTGGTTTCAAGGGACGATGTCGATCAGACGATTGTAAGATGTCCGGACAGGATTGCGGCCGATAAAATGATCGAATGCATCGATGACGTTCGGGACAGAAACGACTCCATCGGCGGTACGGTGACGTGTGTCTGTCGTAATGTACCGCCGGGGTTGGGTGAGCCGGTTTTTGACAAGGTAGAGGCCAAGCTCGCCCAGGCGATGCTTTCCATACCGGCAACCAAAGGATTTGAAATCGGTTCGGGTTTTGCCGGTGCCCGAATGCTGGGGTCCCGGCATAATGATCCCTTTATTTTAAAAGGCGAAAAGTTGGGCACCCAAACCAATTTCAGCGGTGGTGTCCAGGGGGGCATTACCAACGGTGAACCGATTGTTTTTCGGGTGGCGTTCAAACCCCCCGCCACCATCGGCATCCCACAGAATACCGTCGATTTTGAAGGCAAGCAAACGGTTCTTGAAGCCAAGGGACGTCACGACCCCTGCGTGGTTCCCCGGGCAATACCCATCGTTGAATGTATGGCGGCCCTCGTCATCGGAGATTTTGCACTCCAACAAAAATACCGGAAACCCTAAGGAACAGAATGAAACCTGCGCTGATCATCGTAGATATGCTTAAAGATACTTTTGACAAGCATCCGGATGCTTTCATATCAAAGGAAGCCTTGAAATTTGTACCCACCATTAACCGCCTTTCTTCTATTTTCAGGGATAAGGGTTTTCCGGTGATATTCTCCTGCGATTCCTTTTTAGAAGATGACTTTATCTTCCAGGGAAAGATGAAACCCCATTCCATCAGGGGCACCGAAGGCGCAAAGGTAATCGATCAATTGGACAAAGAACCCGGCGATATTGTTTCGGAGAAACCCAGATTCAGCGCTTTTTTTAAAACAGATATGGACCGGACCTTGCGAAATCTTGACTGTGATACGGTCGTGATCGCCGGAATTGCAACTCATATTTGTGTTTTGTCGACGTTAATCGATGCGGTGTCATTGGATTTTAAAGCAATATTGCTCGAAGACTGTTGTCAGGCACACTCCCCTGGAATACATAATGGCGTCATACAAAGTTATGAAAAGACCCCTTTATATCCGTTGATGCGGGTTATGTCATCTGAAGAGATGATTAAGATTATATAAAAACCGACGGATAATTACCTGAGATCAAAATTTTTGATGCGTTTGCAACGCCGGAAACCGAAAGCGAAGAATTTTAAGAAGGATCTGGAATTTTGGCACGTCCTTTATTAGAGCGATTTACCCCAAGGCATAAGACAGGCCTGCAATTTCTCTGGATGTTTTTAATTGTCGCTATGTCCACCGTGAAGGAACTGAATCCATGAAAGATCTATTAATTCGAATTGCAAAAGAACTGGTTGACGATCCGGAACAGGTAGAGGTTACGGAAATTGAAACTACCCACACCACCGTATTGGAACTCAGAGTTGCCAAGAGCGATGTCGGGAAGATCATTGGTAAGCACGGGAAAACAGCCAATGCAATCCGGGTTGTACTCAACGCAGCTTCTGGAAAAGCTCGGAAAAGGTTCATGCTTGAGATCGTCGATTGATGCTGAAACTCTGATCGGTTATGGACGGACTCGCCTCGAAACCGTTGTGGGCAGATGGCTGGATTGGAACTGGAACTTGAATAGCGGGCGAAATAGAAATTGATGGAATACCTTGCCGAGAGGAT
>JAHECI010000399.1 GCA_024641825.1 Desulfobacterales bacterium
TCCGTCGGATGTGGTTTCGCCCATTTTTATCCCTAATTTTTGACTGAGATAGTCCCGAATGGATTCATATCCGTCCATCCAGCAAATGACGCTGTCGCATACATGAATGACATATTTTCCCACCGGTTCACGAAAGATAAAGGTATAAAAAGTGGCGAGTTCTTCCATTTCAAGGGGCGTCATGCCGAGTAAATCCGCCGCCTCTTCCAAGGCCTCGTCACTCAGAAAGCCGTAGTGATCCTGAAGTGCAAACATCACATCCACAACCAGTTCCCGGGGATGCTCGGCCAGGGATATTTCTTTTTTAAGTGATGCTTTTAATTCTTCAGACAGCATTCAAAAAGATCCTTTCAATTCATGAGAAATCCGTATGTATTCACGGGGTGTGCTTCCCCGTTTCACTTTGGCGTCTACGTGTCTGGTCATTTCAGAGACTTAGAAGCGGTGGCATTCCTTCCCCCTCCGCGTTCTCCCGCGAAAAGCATGCGGGAGCCGCGGTCTCCCCCACTGCTAAGTCATTGAAATAACGAAGCCACTACGCCGATATCGTTACACGAGAAAGCACACCCCGTGAACACATACGACGTAAATACTTGAGCCCTCGGGGTGTTTTTCTTTTAAATCCTTGAATATAGCGGAATGGATGATCTTTTTTAAAATCGGATGCTGTTTGAGTGGCTTAGGGATCGTTAGAAAGAACAGGCGCATGCCGAAATCATATCTTTAAAAAAAAATTTAAGATGGTGCTGCGAACCCATTAATTTTTCAAAGATAGTTTCCTGTTCTTTTTTACGATCCCTTGCCACGAGTTCATGCGGTTTAAAAAAGATTATCCATGCAGCGGCTATTTATAAAAACACCCCGACCCCTCAAATACTTACGAAATTCGGATTAACGATCGATATCCGGTAAAATAAAATCAACAGAACCGATGATGGCAATCAAATCGGATATGGACCAACCCCGAGCCATCATAGGCAACACTTGTACATTGGCAAAACCGGGAGCCCGTATTCTTGTGCGATACGAATATCCCAACCCGTCGCTGACCACATAATATCCCTGCTCCCCCCGTGGAATCTCACAGGATGCATACGCCTCCCCTTTTGGAATTTTAGGGCCCCGGGTCACATTGACAAAGTGATGAATCAAGCTTTCGATATCTTTGAGCATGTCCTGTCTTTTGGGGACCACATAGCGGTAATCATCTGTAATATAGCGTCCCGGGGGCATCTGTGCTGCAGCCTGTTTAATGATTTTCAAGCTCTGTCGCATCTCCTCAACCCGAACCAGATAGCGTGCATAACAATCGCCCTCTGAAGCGGTTGGGATATCGAACTCGAATGACTCGTATCCGGAATAGGGAAACGCTTTTCGTAGATCCCATGCCAGGCCGCAGGCGCGCAAATTGGGGCCGCTGACACCCCATTCCATGGCATCGTCCAGAGAAAGCCGTCCGACGCCCTGGGTCCTGGCCTTGAAAATCGCATTTTTGGTAATCAGCGCTTCGTACTCCTTGAGACGGGAAGGAAAAATATCCACAAATGCATCCACGGCCGATTTCCATCCTTCAGGAAGATCCGCGGCAACGCCCCCCAAACGAAGCCAGGAAGGGTGCAGTCGACCGCCGGTAATGTGTTCGACGATGTCGAGAATCATCTCCCGTTCCCGAAAAGTATAGAAGGTAGGCGTCATGGCGCCCACGTCGTGGGCAAAGGTCCCGAAAAAGACGAGATGATTGCTCAATCTAAAAAGTTCACTCAACAGCACACGAATATACTGGGCCCGATCCGGCACCTTGATCCCGGCCAAGGCCTCTACGGCCATGACATACGGAAGGTTGTTGGCTGCGCCGGCCAGGTAGTCTACACGATCCGTGTAAGGAATGAATTGATGCCAGGTTTGTCGTTCGCCGATCTTTTCGGCACCCCGATGATGATAACCGATATCCATGTCCATTTCATCGATTTCTTCGCCCTTGAGGGCAACGATAAAGCGTATCAAGCCATGGGTGCTCACGTGGTGAGGGCCGATATTCAATACCAGTTCTTCCTCTCTGTCCGATCTTTTCACATAAACACCGCCATCCAGCGGCTGGTGTTTTACTGCGTCATCTCGGGTAAAGGGGAGCATTTGTGTAGCCCTGCCGGGGTGGCTTTTTCGAAGGGGGTGTCCTTCCCAGTCGTGGGGCATGAGAATCCGGCGAAGATTTTCATGCCCTTCAAAGCGGATGCCGAACATGTCAAAAACTTCCCGCTCATACCAATTGGCTGACGGCCAGATATCGGTAATGCTTTGAGTTATTGGATCATCTCCCCACAGCGGCACTTTCAAACGCAGCCGGCGGGCCGGCTCAAACGAAAGAAGGCTGTAAACCAGCGAGTAATCGGGATAATTTTGGCCAGGTCTGCGCTCGGATTCGTCGATGGCCGTCAAATCTTCCAAACGCCGGAATCGAGGCAACGCCTCGGTCTTGAGAAAGCGAAGTATCTCCTTTACCCCGTCTTCCTTGACCTGAAACGTCAGCATATCCGAAGTTTTCGGAAGTTGCTCAATGGCGTTCCCGAATCGCGCCTGCAAGATTTCAGCCAGGTCTTTGTCCTTGTCATTGACTTCAATCCAAGCCGGCGGCGGCGACCACATCAGATCGGATCGGCTCTCAAAAAACCCGGATGGTACCGCTGACGACCCCCGAATGGCAACGCCCTCCATTCCAGGACCGCGCGGATCCCGAGATTTGGTTTTTCCGTCCACGAGAATGGGTGTCTGGGTGCCCTGGGTTCCGCCGCCAAGGTGCAGGATGGAACGGGTAGGCCGTTCTGAAGCAATTTTTTTTTGTAAAAGAACAAGTCCTTGAAAAACCGCTTCGGGCCGCGGCGGACAGCCCGGAATGTAAACATCTACCGGTAAAATCTGGTTGACGCCCTGCACCACGCTGTAGACATCATACATGCCGCCGGTGTTGGAACAGGAGCCCATGGAAATGACCCATTTGGGTTCCGCCATTTGTTCGTAAAGCCTCAGAACCACCGGAGCAACTTTTTTGAACACCGTACCGGAAACGATCAGAAGATCAGCCTGTCTGGGCGA
>JAHECI010000080.1:0-5317 GCA_024641825.1 Desulfobacterales bacterium
CTGCTGAATTCAAAAGCCCTTGAAAAAGAATCCTTGCGCCGGGGAAAAGACCCGAAAACTTTTTCCATGCGCCAGAGCACCTTCAACCGGCATCCCGTCGGGTCCGGACCTTTCAAGTTCCGTGAGTGGAAGTCGGACCAGTACATTGCCCTGGATCGTTTTGACGGCTACTGGGAAGGACCGCCGAATTATCAACGGTATGTCTTTCGGATTATTCCCGATCTTTTGACCCAGGAAATGGAATTTTATGCCGGCACCATCGACAGCTATGGCGTTCAACCCCATCAGGTGAAACGCTTGGAAAAAGATCCTCAATTTCAAAGCTTTTCCGGCATTGCTTTCGGCTATACCTATATCGGTTACAACATGAGACGAAAACCCTTTGACGATCCCCGTGTCCGAAGGGCATTGGGAATGGCCATCGATGTCGACAAGATCATCAAATACGTGCTGTATGGTCAGGGAGAAAAAATTACCGGGCCTTTTGTCAAACAGACCGATTATTATAACCACCATATCCATCCGCTTCCCTATGATCCCAAAGGTGCCTTAAAGCTTTTGGCGGCGGCCGGTTGGCAACGGAATAAGGACGGCTGGCTTGAAAAAAACGGCCAACGGTTAAAATTCACCCTCATTGCCAACAGCGGCAACGATCTTCGAAAAGCCATACTGGCCATTGCCCAGAATGCATGGAAGCAGATCGGCGTTGATGTCCGGACCGACCTTTTAGAGTGGTCTGTTTTTATACAGGAACGGGTAAACAAAGCAGATTTTGACGCCTTGATTCTGGGATGGCAAATGGGAATCGAACCCGATCTATTTCAGATATGGCATTCGAGCCAGACACATCCCTATCAGCTCAATTTTGTCAATTTCAAAAACAAAGACGCCGATGATCTCATCATCAAGATACGGCAGGAGTACAATCATAACCGACAGGTGGAATACTGCCACAGGCTTCATGAAATTATTGCAAAAGAACAGCCGTATACCTTCCTTTATGTGGGAAAGTGGACCGCTGTTTTAGACAAGCGTATCGTCATAAAAGATGTCGATGCTGCCGGAACCATACGGTATGAAAAGATAAAACCCACCCAGACCGGCGATTATAGGTTCTATTTCAACAAGTGGATAAAGCTCCCAACGGTCCCGAATTTTATGGATGAAGGATAGACCATGTTATCATTTATCGGACGAAGTTTCGTACAAAAAATTATCACCCTCTTTTTCGTCTCCATTGTTTCTTTTTCGATTATTCATCTTGCTCCGGGAAAACCGAGCCAGGTCGATCCCATGAATCCAAAATTTACACCCGAAGTTGTGGAACGCTTCCGCAAAGAATTTCATCTGGATAAGCCGCTGTATGTCCAGTATGTCTATTTTTATCAGGACCTGTTTAACGGAAAAACCGTATCCTGGAAAGACCATCAACCGGTCCTTATTAAGATTTGGGAGCGGTTTTTAAACAGCCTTCCCCTTTTTATTGCGGGAACGCTCCTGACCTGGACCCTTTCTTTCCCGGTGGGGATCCGGTCGGCCATTTTCAGGAAAGGCGTCTTTGACCGAACAGCTACCTTCCTGTCTTACCTGATGATTTCCATACCCGGATTCTTTTTCGCTTACATCCTCATTATTTTTGTGGTGACCCGTTTCCATGTGCCGGTTATCGGGATGGAAACTTTCGGGATCGGAGACGCGTCCATACCCTACAAATTTATGGACAGGATCTGGCATGTGCTCCTTCCCTCGGTCCTCATTGCAACCGGCGGCATTGCAGTCCTTTCCAGGTACGTTCGAAGTCAGATGCTGGAAGTGGAAGGTCAGGACTATATTCGAACCGCCCGGGCCAAGGGCCTCCCCCCGGAACAGATCCACTATAAACACGCACTCCGAAATGCACTGCTGCCCTTTGTCACCATGTTCGGTCTGATTTTACCCGGTTTGATCGGGGGCTCGGTCATTACCGAATCCATCTTCTCCTGGCCCGGCATGGGGCGTATGGCCTATGAAGCCATTCTGGCCAGGGATTACCCCGTTATCCTGACGGTTAATTTTGTTTCAGCCGTTTTGGTGCTGGCCGGCACCTTTATATCGGATCTTCTTTACCTGATGGTCGACCCGAGGATACGCCTGTAATGAATCTGAACGAAACAACTGTTGTTGGAGATTTCCATGTGGAAAAACCCCTGACCCCGAAGCGGACACGGATGGAGGAGTTCTGGCTTCTGTTCGGACAAAACCGGCTTGCCATTATGGGGCTGTTCATCTTTATCCTTTTCTTCTGCTGCGCAATCACGGGACTTTTCCTGACCTCCGGATCCAAGCCTGTTTTTGATCCATCTTTGGTTCGCCTCGAGGAAAAGCTGCGGCCCCCTTTTTCAAAACCCAATTTCGACTTACTGGAACCCAGCCAAGTTCCAACCTTGGGTTTCTATTTGATGGGAACCGATGATTTGGGAAGAGATGTTTTTTCAAGAATGCTTCAGGGGGCATGGGTTTCACTGACCGTCGGTTTTGTCGCCGTCGGAATATCGGTGCTCATCGGCATCTTCCTGGGGGGAATTGCAGGCTATTTTGGACAACATTACATTAAAATAGACCAGATTTTATGGACGTTATTTTTGGTTTCAGGAACAGGACTGGTATTTCTTGGTGTTACCCGCTTGGGCACAGCACTTTTATTGCTCTGCCTGGCATACATCGTTTATGCGGTCTTGACCCGGCACAGATCCAGGGAAAAAGCAACGCCCACATGGCGGTCGGTGTTCCACATCAATGCGGTCTCCGTGGACACCCTGATCATGAGAATCGTGGATATTATGCTCTGCTTTCCGAGCTTTTTTCTGATTTTAACGGTGGTGGCGATTCTCCCTGCAAGTATATATAATATTATGATCGTCATCGGATTGACCAGCTGGATGGGGACCACGAGATTTGTCCGCGCTGAATTTCTCTCCCTGAGAGAACAGGACTTTGTGGCGGCGGCAAAGGCCCTGGGCATCGGCAACTTAAGGATCATTTTTCGGCACATGATGCCCAATGCCGTCGCACCGGTGCTGGTTTCTGCCACCATCGGCATCGCTTCCGCCATTTTGACAGAGGCCGGCTTGAGCTTTCTCGGGTTCGGAGTGCCCCCGCCCCATGCCACCTGGGGCAACATCCTTTCCGACGGTAAAAACTTCATTTTTGATGCCCCCTGGCTGACTTTCATCCCCGGGATCACCATATTGATCGTGGTGCTCTCTTTCAATCTTTTTGGTGAAGGTCTCAGGGATGTACTGAACCCGAAACTCAGGGAAAGACATTAAACAAAGGGACGTGTTCAGGGGGAGCGCACCCCCTGAACACGTACAAACAAAGAATGCCTAAAGTGAACTAACGCATATAAATTTTAAAGAAAAAAATGACAGACAACCATATCCTTCTTTCCGTACAAGATTTAAAAGTATATTTCCGAAGCGCCGATGCATGTGCCCGTGCCGTGGACGGGGTCAGTTTCGATGTTCGGAAAAAAGAGACGGTGTGTCTTGTGGGTGAATCCGGATGCGGAAAAACCGTCTCGGCCCTCAGCATCCTCGGCCTCGTTGCAACCCCGCCCGGAGAAATCCAAGGCGGCCGAATCGTGTTCGCAGGGCAAAATCTGTTGGAGCTCAGCGAAAATGAAATGCAAAAGATCCGGGGAAATCATATTGCCATGGTTTTTCAAGAACCTCTGACATCCCTGAATCCGGTCTTTACCATCGAAGACCAGATCTCGGAAGCCGTTCGCATCCATAAAAAGATCGAAACCGAATCCCTTCATGAAAAATGTATTCGGCTCTTAAAGGACGTGGGAATCTCCGATCCTGAACAACGACTTGAAGACTATCCCCATCAGCTCAGCGGCGGTCAGAGACAACGGGTTATGATCGCAATGGCACTGGCGTGTGACCCGGATCTGATCATTGCAGATGAGCCGACCACCGCCCTGGACGTCACGGTCCAGGCGCAGATTCTCGAACTTTTCGGGGCCATTCAGACAAAACAATCCATGTCGATTCTATATATTACCCATGATCTCGGCGTCGTGGCAGCCATTGCCGATCGGGTGTATGTCATGTATGCCGGCATGATTGCGGAGCAGGGGAAGACGGAACACATCTTTCGTAATGCCCGGCATCCGTATACCCAGGGACTCCTTGCCTCGCTTCCCAGCCTTTCCAAGCGGGGCAAAAGACTCTACAGCATCCCCGGCGCAGTGCCAGACCCGGCGTATAAGCCCGCGGGGTGCCCCTTTCATCCGAGGTGTCCCCATAAAGCACCGAGCTGCCATACCGAATATCCTAACATGTGCGATTACGGCCAGGGGCATCTGGCCCGCTGTCCGATACTGTTTCAAGACAAAGGCCGTCATATTTAGATGAATTCAAAAAATAAAAATACCCCCATTATTCTTTGCGTTGAAGATTTGAAAAAACATTTTCCCATACGCAGGGGGTTTTTGCAGAAAATCTCCGGGTGGGTGAAAGCTGTGGACGGCGTCAGTTTTGAAATCGAACGGGGAAAAACCATGGGCCTGGTGGGTGAAAGCGGCTGTGGAAAAACAACGGTGGGCCGACTGATTCTGAAGCTTTTGGCGCTGGATCAAGGAAAAATTATCTACCAGGGCGTCGATATCGGTCGATTATCCGAAAAAGAGATGAAGCCCCACCGGAAAGAGATGCAGATTGTTTTCCAGGACCCCTTCGGATCGCTGAACCCCCGAATGACCGTCGGCCAGTCTGTGGAAGAGGGGTTGCGGATTCTTGGCATCAAAAACCGAAGGATGCGCAAAGCCCGCCTTGAAAAACTCATGGAAATGGTGGGTATGTCCCCGGACAGCACCGATCGGTATCCCCATGAATTCAGCGGCGGCCAGCGTCAGCGTATCGGCATTGCCCGGGCTTTGAGCGTGGAGCCGTCCCTCATCATATGCGATGAACCCATATCGGCCCTGGACGTCTCTATCCAGGCCCAGATCATTAACCTTTTAAAGGACTTGCAGGATCGGTTGGGGTTAAGTTATCTTTTCATTTCCCATGACCTCAATGTGGTGGGATATCTGTGCAACACCATTGCTGTGATGTACATGGGACAGATCATGGAGTATGCATCTGCTGAAGACATTTTTGACCATCCGCACCATCCCTATACCCGGTCATTGCTCGCTGCCATTCCCGATTCCGGGCCGCAAAAAAAATTGGCGCCCACGCTCATAAAAGAGGACATTTTCGATTCCTCGGCGGCGCTCGAAGGATGTAAATACCGGTCGATGTGTTCCATGGAAGCGCCCCGCTGC
>JAHECI010000080.1:5417-11500 GCA_024641825.1 Desulfobacterales bacterium
ATTATCGGAAAACGAAGGGCCATGGAAATGCTGTTGACAGGGCGTTCTATCTCTTCCGAGGAGGCCGAAAGGTACGGACTGATCAACAGGATCGTCCCCCCGGAGCACCTCACCGAAAAGACCCGAAGCCTGGCCATGGAAATCGCTCAATACAGTCGCCACACCCTCGCTTATGGAAAAGACACTTTTTACAAGCAGGTCGATCTCGATCTGAGAGCTGCTTACGATTATGCAACCCATGCAATTGCCATAAACTGCGTTGATGAAGATGCCCAGGAGGGTATGCGGGCGTTTTTGGAAAAGCGGAAGGCCAAGTGGAAAAATCGGAATGAATAAAGGGAGCCGGCAAACACCGGCTCCCTTTGATATAATAGAAAAAACTTTAGCGTTTTGAGAACTGGAACCGGGCCCGTGCACCCTTCTGACCGTATTTCTTTCTCTCCTTAACCCTTGGGTCACGTCGAATAAAACCTGCTCTTTTCAACGCCACCCTTAGATCAGGATTGGCCAGTATCAGCGCCTTGGTGATGCCGTGCCGGATTGCGCCGGCCTGTCCTGAAAAACCACCACCGGCAACTTTGGCTTTTATATCAAATGACCCGAGCATATTGGTCAGCGCCAGTGGCTGCTTGACCGTCGTTTGTACCGACTCGACCTTAAAATAATCATCAATGGGCAGGTCATTCACGGTAATATCGCCGCCTCCGGGTTTTAACCAGGTCCTGGCTACGGCATTTTTCCGTTTGCCAGTTGCATAATACACGTTTTCCTTCTCCATACGATTCCCCAATAATTAAAAACACTTATTTTTATAGATTAAATTTCGAAAATTTCAGGCTGCTGGGCCTCATGCGGATGCTCATCCGACGAATACACTTTTAATTTTTTAAACAGTTTTCTTCCCAGTCTATTCTTTGGCAGCATTCCCTTAACGGCAAAACGAATCAAATCTTCAGGGTTTTTTTCCATTAGTTTCTTGGCCGTAATGGTCTTCAGTCCGCCAATGTAACCGCTGTGCCGATAATAGTTTTTTTGATCCCATTTTCTCCCGGTCAGCACCACTTTATCCGCATTGACAACAATCACCCAGTCTCCGGTATCGGCATGTGGGGTAAAAAGGGGACTGTGCTTTCCCCGCAACCGGGCTGCCACGGAACTGGCAAGTCTTCCCAACACCGCACCTTCGGCATCAACAAGACTCCATTTGCCCGGATTGTCCTCATTTTTTGCACTATATGTATATTTTTTCACTGGATACTCTCCTTCATATTAAAACCTCACACACTTAAATAAAATTTGCCCCTGTGTCAAGGGAAAAAACAAACGGAGTCAATATTTGACACGAAATGTGATTTCTAATATAAATAAACCCGTCATTAAATCCCTTGGCGATACTATATATACCGTCCCCTTTGAGCGGAACTCGAAAATCGCCGAACGTAACATATTGAAATGGTTTGCAGGCAATGTCAAATGGAAAATTTTGAAATTGAGGTAAAATTCTATTTGCCGGAGGTAAATCCCATACGCCGCCGGATTGTTGAACTGGGTGCCGATTTCAAGGGTCGGGTCTTTGAGACCAACCTGCGGTTTGAAGATGCAGATACCCGTCTGTTTCAAAAAAAATCGCTCCTGAGACTCCGAAAAGATATCAAAACCACCCTGACGTTTAAATCGGAGCCGCCTTTCAAAGACGATGAATTTAAAACATTACGGGAGTTGGAAGTCGAGGTTTCCGACTTTGCCGTCATGAAACACATTCTGGAATCTTTAGGGTTTCATGAAGAACAGGTTTACGAAAAATGGCGTGAAACCTTTATTTTCCGCGATACGCACCTCTGTCTCGACACCATGCCCTTCGGTGACTTTCTCGAAATCGAAGGCCCTAAAAAATCTATCAAAGAACTGGCATCCCAAATCGGGCTCAAGTGGCACAAAAGAATACTCCTGAATTATCTTGCCATATTTGATATCATCGGCAAGGAATTGAATCTGGGGTTTTCGGATGTCACATTCGAAAACTTCAAAAATATTCGATTCGACCTTGCCGAACATCCCGGTCTCCTTGATGTCCATGCCCGGTAGATCATCACCCATGGAACCCATTTGCTCTCACACCATTAAAGCCTGGAGCCTAGCATGCTTTCTGTTTTGACATTAAACCTTCGTTTCGGCCTGGCTGACGACGGCCCTGACAGCTGGCAATACCGGAAGGGCTGCTTTCCTCTTTTTTTCGAAAAATATCGTGCAGATTTCATGGGGTTCCAGGAAGCAAATGATTTTCAAATCGACTTTATCCATAAAATTCTAGCTGAATATCATTATATCGGCCGGCGAACCCCTTCTCCGGATTTCTGGCAACACAATGTTATCTTTTATAAAAATACCTGGACCTGTACGTATCGTGAACATTTTTTCTTGAGCCCAACACCAACGGTGCCGAGCCGTTTTCGGAAAAGCCTCTGGCCGAGACAGTGCACCATCGGCATGTTCAAAAATTCCCGCCGCCGGCTTATTTGTGTCAACACACACTTGGACTTTGACGTTTCGGTCCAGACCCGAAGCGCCAAACTGATTCTCCAGCGATTGTCCCATCTCCCCAGGAACATTCCTGTCATTCTCATGGGAGACTTTAACACCCCGCCGTTTAGCCCCTGTTACAACATTTTCACCGGACACGATCAGAAACCAGCCGTCCAAGAATCCTATTTGAAAAACGCATTTGAAAAACCTTTTCCCGGAACCCACCACGGATTCACAGGGGTTTCAAAGGGAGATCATATCGACTGGGTTCTTTATCGGGGCAACCTCCTAGTAACGGACAGCATGGTGATTCAGGATAGATTTGACGGACGATACATGTCCGATCATTTTCCCCTCTATGCAAGGTTCAGGTGGAAGGTTCTTCCGCAATAGTCGTTTTAAATTAATGAATCAATCGGCGTGTATTCCAGGCCGAAAGCATCTGCAACGGCTTTGTAAGTGACCTTCCCTTTGACGACGTTGGCCCCGAGTTTGATTTCCGGGTTTTCCTGGATAGCCCGCTTCCAGCCCTTGTTGGCGATCTCCACGGCATAGGGCAGGGTGGCATTGGTCAGCGCCATGGTGGATGTTTTGGCCACCCCCCCGGGCATGTTGGCCACGCAGTAATGGACGATCCCGTCAACGGTAAAGATCGGATCCGAGTGGGTGGTCGGCCTGGATGTTTCAAAACATCCCCCCTGATCGATGGCCACATCCACCAACACCGCGCCTTTTTTCATGGTTTTGAGCATGTCCCGGGTCACCAGCTTGGGTGCCTTGGCACCGGTAACCAGCACCGCTCCCACCACCACATCGGCCTCTCTGACAAGCTTTCGGATGGCCGCCGGGCTGGCCATCAGGGGAAAGCAGTTGGCCGGCATCACGTCGCTCAGGTACCGCAGCCGTTCCAGGTTCAAATCCAGAACGTAAACCTTCGCGCCCAGGCCGCAGGCCATCTTGGCCGCGTTGATCCCGACGATCCCGCCGCCGATGATGACCACCGTCCCCGGATCGACCCCCGGCACCCCTCCCAGGAGAACGCCGCGGCCGCCCTGGGCCATTTCCAGATATTTGGCCCCCTGCTGAATGGCCATTCGTCCGGCCACTTCACTCATGGGGGTGAGGAGGGGCAGGGAGCCGTCTGCTGTTTGAATGGTTTCATACGCAATATTAACGGCGTTGCTTTTGATCAAAATGTGCGTCAACTCCTCGGCAGCCGCCAGATGCAGATACGTAAAAACAATCTGGTCCTTACGGATGAGGTCGTATTCCGGCGGTAGAGGCTCTTTTACATGCATCACCATGTCCGCACGTTGGAAAATTTCTTTGGGGTTTTCAACGATCTCGGCCCCGGCTTTCTCATAGGCGGCGTCGTGGAAGCCGCTGCCGCCGCCGGCAGACTTTTCCACCAGAATGGCGTGGCCGTTCTGTTTTATGACTTCCACGCCGGCCGGGGTCATGGACACACGATTTTCCTCTGCTTTAATTTCCTTGAGAATTCCGACAATCATTTTGTTCTCCTTGGGTAAAGAAACAGAATAGACCATTGTCTGTCATACAGGATGTAAAATTTAGACCTTTGAAATCGCCATGGGCGTTGAATCGGGTGCTCCAACGTAACAACGATACCTTAAAAGTCCACCTTATGGCAACATTCAATTTTTCAATACCCAGATTTTCACAAAGGATTTCCCACCGGGCATTGCCGGGGATTCCCAAGTAACACCAATACGAACCTTGCGCGACTTACGTGCTTTTACCCGTTCAGGAGCAGTGTTCCCGGGGCGGATCTTATATCAGACTTTCCGAACCGTCCCCTTTTCGTCCATTTTTCTGAAATTTATGTTGTAAAGTTTTGCATCAAATTTTAATAAAAAGAATACCATCATATAACCTTGGCCATGGGTTGAGATCGGCTGTTTTCGGGTGGCTTACGCCTGCCGGTTTAGGGGAAATTCGGGTATGTTTTTGTTTTCACGTCTAACGGTTTAAGGAGGTGGGTATGATGAAACGACTTTACTTCACGTTAATTGTCGTCCTGTGGGTTTTGCCGCCGGTGGTTTTTGCGGCCCCGGGGGAAGTACCCATCAGCGATGCCACCCAGGAATGTCTGGATTGCCACAGCGAGTTTCATCCGGGCATCGTCGCGGATTGGAACAACAGCCGACATTCGAAAATGACACCCCAAACCGCCTTGAAAGCCGATAAACTGAAACGGAGAATGTCCGGCACATCCGTCCCCGAAGCCCTTCAAAACCAAGCGGTGGGATGCGCTGAATGCCACACTCTCAGGGCCGGCGCCCATTCCGATACATTCGAGCATAACGGGTATGAAATCCATGTGGTGGTCAGTCCGGATGATTGCGCCACATGTCATGTGACGGAAAGGACCGAGTACGCCAAAAACATCATGGCCCATGCCTATAAAAACCTGGCCGAGAACCCCCTCTACCAGGACCTTCAGCGGACCATTCTGGGGGAAACCGCCTTAGAAGAGGGCAAAATTCGCTTCAGCCCGGCCAATGGCCTCACCCGTGCAGAGGCCTGCTTTTACTGCCACGGCACACGGCTGGAGGTGGCCGGTTATGAAACCCGGGATACCGATGCCGGAGAACTCAAATTTCCGATCATCAACGGCTGGCCGAATCAGGGTGTGGGCCGCGTGAACCTCGACGGCAGCCGAGGGGCCTGCTCCGCCTGCCATTCCCGGCATCATTTCTCCATTGAGATGGCCCGTAAACCTTATACGTGCAAGGAGTGCCACGCAGGGCCCGATGTTCCGGCTTTCAAAGTTTACGCTGCCAGCAAACACGGCAACATCTTTTCTGCCATGAACAGCACCTGGAACTTTACGGCGGTGCCCTGGACCATCGGCAGGGATTTTTCCGCGCCGACCTGTGCCGCGTGTCATATCAGTCTGCTGGTCAATGCCGGCGGAGACGTGGTCAACTCCCGGTCCCACCAGATGAACGACCGTCTGGGATGGCGGATTTTCGGCCTTATTTACGCCCATCCGTATCCCAAAGAACCCGACACCACCCAGATTCGTAACCGTGCCGGCCTGTCGTTGCCCACAGACTTTGACGGTGGATTTGCCAACGATTATCTCATCGGCCCCGAAGCGCAAAAAATACGCCAACAGACCATGCAGAACACCTGTCTGAGCTGCCACAGCACCGACTGGGTCAAGGGCCACTTTGTGCGGCTGGACAACGCCATCCAGACGTCCAACGCCAAAATCCTTACGGCCACCGGTCTGGTGAACAGGGCCTGGGAAAAGGGCTACGCCCAAGGGCCGGGCCAAAAAGGCAGCCCCTTTGACGAGTTCATCGAACGGCGCTGGAGCGATGCCTGGCTGTTTCATGCCAACAATGTCCGGTTTGTGTCGGCCATGGCCGGCGGCGGGGACTACGGCGTTTTCGAAGACGGCCGCTACCCGCTCACCAACACGCTTCTGGAGATGCAGAGCTGGCTGGAAACCCGGGACAGGGTATCATCGACAAAGAAGAAGTGAAACGCCGGTCTTATGAGAGCTTGACGGGAGCATGGGACCACTTCAT
>JAHECI010000400.1 GCA_024641825.1 Desulfobacterales bacterium
CCAGCGGAACCAGCGGCATGAAAGCCGCCTTGAACGGCGTGCCCCAGCTCAGTATCATGGACGGCTGGTGGATAGAGGGCTTTAACGGCAAAAACGGCTGGTCATTCAGTCACCAAAACGTTGACGAAAACCGGGATGCAGCGGATGCCGCCGAACTCTACCGCATCCTTGAAGAAGAAGTGGTTCCAATGTATTATAACGCATCGGATGACGGTGTTCCTCTGGGCTGGGTAAAGGTCATGAAAAATTCCATTAAGAGTAATGCTGCAAAATTCTCGGCCCGGCGAATGGTCAAGGAATACATCGAGAAATTTTATGCCAAAGGCCTTGAAAGCATCTTATTGCATCAAAATGTTGGACCTAAACCGTAAAATTATAACAACGATCGTGAAAGAACGTCGATCCAACTTTCTTTCCACGGACTTTATTCTATAAACAAGGAGAATCAAAAATGAGAAAGAGTTCTGTTTTGATGGCGCATGTAATGATTCTGAGTATAATTTTGGGGGCAACTGCCTATGCCGGGGACCCACCCAAACCATTCGGCCTGACCATCGGAAAAACATCTTACGCACAAACTCTCGAAACGCTTCAACAGCGACAATGGACCTATCAGGAATACGTAAAAAAACAGCTGAAACAGATCGACAAAAATGATCCTGCCCGGGGTAAAAACACGTTTTTGCTCGTAAAGCCCAAAGATACCGAAGGTCTTAAAAATATCATGGTTTTTTTTGGCGGCAACTCAGTACTGGAGGCCTTGATTGTCGGCATGGATTCAACACTTTTCTATGTTATTTGGGATGAACTGGAGAAAAAGTATGATTTTGTGGATAAAAACCTCGAGGGGGATTATTTTTCGTCCGACTATCCCCGGATATTGTGGCAAAAGGAAAATGTGTATGTCGAGCTTCAGAAAGTAAGCTCCCATAGAATACGACTGGTGTATGTCGAAAAAAGGCTATTTGAAAACTTTAAAGACTTCCTCCATAAAACCTACGAACCGTACCGCCCCAAAGAAGCAAAAAAAGGATGGATGGATGATCTATAAACCGGTCTTCGCAAATGGCGCGATGAAGCTGTTTCAATACCCCCGTTACGAGCGATACCGGTCGGCGGCGGTTTCATGCTGGGAATAGATCCACAACGGCACATACAGGGCCATGACCAGCAATCCGACCCAGGTGGAGCGCCAGCCGATCTCAAGGCTGTTGAGGTAAACCACGCCGATAAAATACAGGGGAAGGTTCAGCAGGCCGAAGGTCAGGGCCACGGTTTTCCAGCCCGCAGGGGCTCTAAAGGATCGGTCCAGGGACGCGAAATACGGATCGCGCTTGATTTTTACATAGGCGAACAGGCTGATCCCGTTGGTGCAGATATACCCGATCACCGAGGCACCGAGTATGGCGGTGGGCGTCTTGAAGGAAATCATGACCATATTGAACAGCGCGATGGCAACCATGGCAACCACCGGCGTGCCGTGGGCGTTCAGTTTTCCGAAAACCCGCGGCAGGTTCCCTTCCCTGGCCATGGAGTGCATGGCCCGGGCAGAGCCGAGATATGCCGTCTGAATGGCCAGCACCATGGACGCCAGGAGCATCACGATGGTGATCAGAACCCCCCGGGGTCCGAAGGTTTTCTTCGCGACCCCCAGAAGCGGGGACACCGTATCCTCCAGGATCCCTTCGACACCGAGCACTCCGGTGACAACGGTCTGGACCAGGACGTAGACGACCAGACAGATGCCGCCGCAGATAAACAAGGCCTTGGGAATGTCCGCTCCGGGATTCCTGTACTCCGGACCGTAGATGACGGCCGCCTCCCAGCCGCACGCGCTCCATTCGGCCATTGCCAGAACCCCGAGCAGGATCAATACATGGGCGGCATCCCAGGACCAGTCCGCCGGGAGCCAGGCTCCGGTGATGTTTGCAAGCTCGAAGTCGCCGGTAAAAAACGGTGCCAGAGAAAGGACCATAAGCGGCGCCAGGGAAAGGAACGCCAGAATATATCCCAGGATCGCGCCGCTGTAAAGTCCCCGATAGTTGACGGCGATCAGACCGCCGAATATGGTTGCTCCCGCCATCAGGGACAGCTGGAATTCGGTGAACACGGCAGCCAATCCCGGAATCAGACCGTGGAGATAACTCCCGACCAGTATGGAAAAAATCGCCAGGATCGGATTCCACGCAAACCAGTACCCCCAGGCACTGAATCCGCCGATCAGTTTTCCCATATCGTATGTGCGGGTGTTCTCCGGGTTCTTGAACACCGCCTGGGCGTATCCGGGGATGCCCGACGCATCCGGAAAAGCCGTCGCCAGTTCGCTGTAGGCGAGATTCTGGGCAAACCCCTGGAGAACCGACAATCCCCAGGCGATAATCGCGAAAGCCCACAACCAGCCGGTAAAGTAACCGATGGACGGCAGAATCAATAGGGGCACGCCGATGGAAATCGCAAGGCCCTGCTTCCAGTCGATGGTGCGTTCCAGTTCGTCAAACCCGCGAACTTCCCTTACCCGGTACCCAGAACTGTTGCCCATTTATCTCCCAGCTGCCCGCGGTTATCGATTATCCCGAATATTATATTGAATCAAAACTTTCATGCACGACCCGGTTCCGACGGTTGTCTTTCAGGACAGCAATACCAGAGAACCGGACAGATGCCAAAACAATTTTCAAGCCAAAGGGTGCGGCCTATGAGCCGGAAGGGAGGGCGGGACGGACCTTAATCACCGACTCTTTTCGGATGTGGACCGTTCCCGGCTTTGCCCCTTTGGGTTTGGTGACAAAGCGGGCCCGGGTGCAGGAAACGGCGATAACGCCGCCGGTTCTGGCCTTGCTGTGATATGCAGCAATCGCCGCGGCCATTTCCAGTGTCTTCCGGTCCGGATCCCGGCCGGGTTTTGACCGTAAAATGACGTGACTGCCGGGCATACCGCGCACATGAAACCACCAGTCGTTGGGACCGGCGGTCTTGAGACTCAGCCGGTCGTTGTCCGCGTCGGTCTTGCCGGCCATCACCGTCCAGTC
>JAHECI010000401.1 GCA_024641825.1 Desulfobacterales bacterium
TTTTTATACTGATGTATTTTACGGCTGAAGGCTGCGATGCTTTTAACCGGCATACGGTCCACCTCGAGAAGGATATCTCCGCTCCTGAGGTCGGCTTCGGCTGCCGGAGAATTGTTTTCGACATCGACAATGATAAGACCGCTGTTTTCCGCCAACTCGTATTGTTGTGAAAGTTCAGGGGTAACCTCCTGAAGGGTCATTCCAAAAACGGCATCGCCTTTGGGCAATTGTTGATTTTCCTCTGCTGGTTTCAATTCGCCGATTCTGACTTCTGCTCTCATTTTTTCTCGATTGCGAAGGATTTCCACGAAAACCGTTTTACCCACCGATGTCGAAGCCACAATATACGGCAGTTCTCTGCTTTCCCTGATGGGTTTACCGTCAAAGGCGACGATCACATCTCCGCGCTTGATCCCGGAGTCATCGGCCGGACCTCTTGGGACAACATCTGAAACCAGAGCACCTTTTTCATCCGGAAGGTCGAGCTTGTATTTGAGTTCAGGGGTGACCTTCTGGGTCATGACACCGATCCATCCCCGAATGACCTTCCCCTTTTTAAGCTGGGGCAGAAGGTCTTTGACCATATTGATGGGAATGGCGAATCCGATACCGACACTCCCCCCGTTTTGAGAAAAAATAGCCGTGTTGATACCGATAACCTCGCCGGCAATATCCAAAAGGGGGCCTCCGCTGTTTCCCGGGTTGATGGGGGTGTCGGTTTGAATAAAATTATCATAGGCGCCGGCGCCGATCTGCCGGTATTTGGCACTGACGATTCCTGCTGTCACTGTATTTCCCAGACCAAATGGATTGCCGATGGCAACCACCCAGTCGCCGACCTCCAGCCGGTTCGAATCGCCCAGAACAAGTGGGATGAAAGGCGTGTCCGATTTGATACGGATAAGCGCCAGATCCGTCATGGGGTCACGCCCGACGATTTTGGCGGCGAATTCTTTACTATCTGCAGTAAGAACTCTGATCTCATCGGTCTGTTCGACCACATGGTTGTTGGTCAAGATAAACCCTTTTTTGTCGATGATAAAACCGGTGCCCAGACTTGTCTGTTTATATTTTTTGGGTATCTGACCTCCAAAGTAACGTTCAAAGAAATCTCGCATTGGATCGTTCGGACCGAAGGGCATGGGAACGTCCCCTTCTTCTTTCATGATTTTGACAGTCCGGATGTTCACCACGGATGGATTGGCGATTTTAACCAGGTGTGAAAAGGATATGGGAGCTTCTGCGACATTTTTCGCGGCAAGGGACTCTGATGATCCCGCCACAAGGAAGACGGCGATAATGACCCAAGCGGCCAAAAATTTTCCCAAAACAAGGGATATTCGGACAGGCGGCGGGTGATGTTTTTTCAGTTTTTTCATGGCGTTTATCCTTCTTTTAAATCGAGGTCTTTCCGGCTTTTTCACAAATTCAACGAAATCATAAACCTTTTCAAATAGTTGGTCAAAATACCGTCCGATCTTTTAAAATTTCCAGCGCTATCATGCTTGTATGGATAGACGCGGAAGGGATATCCGGCGAATGGGTTGAACTGTAATTGGGCATTGTATCACCTGTTCGTTTTTTATACCAATTTCCCATGTGATTCTCAAGAAAAACAACCGCCCAAATCGAAATTTTGCGAAGGGTCGTTTTAAAGTCGAAGGGACTTAAAACGTATCTACATTTTAATTGCCAATAACCAGATTGAGGAAAGAACGATGGTAATGATCATCGGCAGGAAAGCGATTTTTAAATATTCCAT
Source organism: Desulfobacterales bacterium (assembly GCA_024641825.1). GTDB lineage: Bacteria > Desulfobacterota > Desulfobacteria > Desulfobacterales > UBA11574 > JAAXQD01. Next base: position 1,763 of record JAHECI010000401.1, read on the forward strand.
GAACGATATGGAATAGCCCTCGCGTTCGGCCATTCCCACGGTCACGACATTGGCGCTGGCGCCGATCATGGTACCATTTCCTCCAAGACACGCTCCCAGGGCCAGTGCCCACCATAAAATTCCACCCTGAGCACCGGGAACCACTTCGGTCAGATAGGCCACGACGGGAAGCATGGTCGCCGTAAAAGGAATATTGTCGATAATACTCGAGGCCAAGGCTGAAACCCAGAGGATCACCAGAACGGCCACCACCACCGATCCCTTTGAAATTCGGTTGACCTCGTCGGCAATAATTTGAATCAGACCTGTTTCTTCAGCTCCCGCCACAACGATAAACAGCATCATAAAAAAGATCAGGGTGGGCCACTCAATTTCATGCTCCAGGGTTTCCACAATATCGACCCGGCTGATCACAAGCAGGACAGCAGCGCCGGTCATGGCGGCGATACTGGGGGGCATGTTTAGAGCACCGTGAGCGACAAAAAGGAATATCGTCATCCCCAGCACGACGCCGCAATAAACAAGGAGGGTTTTATCTTTAATTTTATAGTCGTCCGTCTTGAAATGGTCCATCATTTTTCCGGCATCCGCAGCCGAAGATTTTGTAAAATCCATTTTATACCAATACATAAAATACACAATGCTTACCGCCAGACAGATCAGGCAAACAAGAGACAGATGATACACAAAGTCAACAAACGTCAACTTGGCATAAGAGCCGATCATGATATTCGGCGGATCGCCGATGAGGGTGGCGGTTCCGCCGATATTGGAGGCAAATACTTCGGGTATCAGCAACGTGACGGGGTTTATCTTAAGTGCTTGTGCGATTTTTATGGTGACCGGAATAATTAACAGCATGGTGGTTACGTTATCCAAAAAAGAGGATATCACGGCTGTAATGAACATGAGAAGGGTCGCCAGAACAAAAACATTACCCCTGGAAAGCTGATACGACCGAGAAGCGAGCCATTGGAATACCCCGGTTTTTTCAATGATACTTACCATGATCATCATGGCCATCAGCAAAAAAATAACGTTCAGATCGATGGCAGCCGCGGCATCCTCAAAGGTGATAATCATGTAATCGGCGTGAAAAGCTCCGGCTGTATAACTCACAAATAAAATTAAAGCGGCTCCCAAAAAGGCAGCCAGGGTTCGGTGCATGAATTCGAAAGCGATGAGCACATAGACTCCGAGCAGCACCAAGGCCGCAATCCAGAACGCCGGGGTGACGGCCCTTTTTAAGATCAGATT
>JAHECI010000081.1:0-4576 GCA_024641825.1 Desulfobacterales bacterium
TTAGATCGGGAACAACCGGATAGTAAATATCCGGGTCCAGAGGGCCCGTTTTGGGTTACCCCTGGAAGGGGGTTTTTAGTTAAAGCCGTACAAGTTAAAAGTGCCTAAAGTGATCTAAAATGCCTAAAATTATGGTGTCGCTTCGCTCCGCTGATTTTATATGATTGACAGAATTCCTTAACTTTAGCTCACTTTAAACTTTAGTTCACTTCAAACTCTTACAGCGTTTCTCCAGGCTGAGCCGGAGAACTCTGACCTGGTCAAGAGGACCAAGTTTTTCAAGATTAAATAAATTTAACCTTTTCACAATACCCCACGGCTGTTTTTGCATCGTTAGGGTTAACTGTCCCATGGCCGTAATGCAACAGAAATTTCTCAAAATATGGGGATCGATCTCCCCGCCGGGTCCTGGGAAAAAATCTCCCCATAGAGCCCCCCCATCGGGCATTAAAAAAATTGTTTTATCGAAAAAAAATTCTTTACTGTCTTGAAAGAAAGACATAGACTCATCCGTTATCATCATTCAAAATTTTGGCGCCGTTGGGAGCACAGGATGAAAATACAAGTGGAATGCTATGCCGGGTATCGGGGAGAAGAAACCCCCCGGAGAATCTTTATGGGAAATAGGAAAATCGAGGTCAAAGACGTTCAAGATCAATGGTTGTCGCCCAACCACCGATATTTCAAGGTTCATGGAGATGACAACGCCGTTTACATTCTTCGTCATGACCCGGAAACAGGGAACTGGGACCTGGCGTTCTACAATCGGGTAGGAGCCCCTTCCGATTCGACATCCGAATAACCCTCATCCCGCTATCTCCCCAACAGCATTATCGAATATGGACAGGCAGGTATCGATCTCTTTGGCAGTGACCGTCAGGGGGGGAGAAAATCGGATGGTATTTTCTCCGCACCCCAACAGCAGCAGCCCTTTGTGAAAAGCGTTTTGAATAATTTCGTTCCGCCACGTTCTGGCGGGTTCTTTGGTTTCACGGTCTTTGACCAACTCCACCCCCACCATCAGCCCTTTGCCCCGGACATCGCCCATACATTCGTACGATTGCTGCAGTTTCCGGAGTCCCGCCATCAGATAGTCCCCCTGATGGGCGGCATTTTTTATAAGTTCTTCTTCGAGCAGTTCAATGGTCGCCAGCGCCGCCTGACATGAAACAGGATTTCCGCCGAAAGTGGACGCATGGGAGCCGGCTTCCCAATTCATAATCTCGGTCCCTGCAATCAATGCCCCCAAGGGCATGCCCGAAGCGATCCCTTTGGCCAGCGCAATGATGTCCGGATCCACGTCAAAATGTTCCATTGCGAACATTTTTCCCGTTCGCCCCATCCCCGACTGAACTTCGTCGACCACATAAAGGATGCCGTATTTTTTGGCGATGATGCTCAATTTCTTATGAAATTCAGGCGGCGGCACGATATACCCCCCTTCTCCCTGGATCGGCTCCACGATGATGGCGGCCACCTCCTCGGGGGGGATGGTGGTTCGAAAAAGGGTATCTTCAACCCATTGGACACATCCCAGTTCACACTCGGGATAGCGAAGATTATAGGGGCACCGATAGCAATAAGCATAGGGGATATGCGTGATCCCCGGAACCAAGGGGTTGTAGTGTTTTTTCTGGATGGTCTTGCTGGCCGTAAGGGACAGTGCCCCCATGGTCCGACCATGAAACGCTCCGTAAAAGGCCAGATTCAATTCACGCTGGGTATGCCACCGGGCCAGTTTGAATGCAGCCTCAACCGCTTCTGCGCCGGAGTTTCCAAAATAAACCTTTTTCCCGCCCTTTCCCGGAGTAAGGCTCGAAAGCTTTTTTGCAAGGGCAATCTGGGCGCTGTAGTAAAAATCGGTCCCGGACATGTGCAGCAGGCGGTCGGCCTGATCTTTGATCGCCTTGACCACCCGGGGATGACAATGCCCCGTGGCGCAAACAGCGATGCCGGCGGTAAAATCCAGAAATATATTGCCGTCCACGTCGTGGACCCAAAGGCCTTTGGCTTTTTCAACCACCAGAGGATAATAACGCGTATAGGAGGGAGAGACGCACGTCCGGTCCTCATCGATCAGTTTGCGTGCTTTTGGGCCGGGCAGGGGCTCCTGGATCAGCGGTGATTTTATCATAATACCTCCGGAAAAGAAAAATATGCCGGTAGTCCAGGTGCTCTGATTGGGGTCGTCGACGAATTCTCAGCATCATCGAATCTTTTGAATCCACCCAGTGTCATCGAGAATTCCTGAAATATCCGGTCAACCATGTCCTTGGTTTAAAGAATAATACGTGTTCAGGGGGTGTGCTCACCCGCTTCACTTTGACGTCTACGTGTCTGGTTATTTCAATGACTTAACAGCGGTGGCATTCCTGCCCCCTCCGCGTTCTCCCGCGAAAAACATGCGGGAGCCGCGGTCTCCCCCACTGTTAAGTCATTGAAATAACGAAGCCACTCCGCCAATATCGTTACACGGGAAAGCGCACCCCCTGAACCCGTACAAAGAATATGGTTGCTAACCTTTCGGGGACACGGAGAGAACCGGACACGGGGTCTGACGTGCCACGCGATCCGTCGTGGATCCCACAAACAGTTTCTCCACAAGACCTTGTCCCCGCACCCCCAGAACAATCAAAGCGATGTCGTTTGCCTTGGCATAGCGGATCAGTTCCTCATGGGGATGACCCTTTAAAAGCACGGTTTGCGGGGTGCACCAGTTACGGGCTTCTTGGGGAACCATATTTTTAAGCTTGTCTATTATCCGGATCTTCAGCTCATCATCAAGGTCTTTTTCATATTCCACGGACGTCTTGAGCCAGTTCACATATACAGACGGTTCTTTCACGTGGACCAGGTGCAGTTCGGATTCAAATTCCTGGGCCAGGCTGAGGCCGTGTTGAAATGCCAGATTCGAATCCTCAGAAAAATCACACCCCACCAGGATTTTTGGAAAGTGTATCTTTTGATCCGAAAGGATATTTAAATTATGCTCCGGACCGCGAACGATCAGTAAGGGACAGTGAAGGGTGCGCATGAGACGTTCGGTGACAGAACCGAGAACCAGTCGTTTGAGACCGGATCGGCCGTGGGTGGCTGAAATGGCCAGATCCGCACCCTTTTCCTCCACGAGACGGGATATTTCATCGGCAGCATGACCGATGGTAACCAGGGGCTCCCATTCGATCTGAGCCTCGCCGATTAACTGTTTAAGTTGCTTATGCGCGTTACCAATGGCAAGGTCCTGCTGATCCATAAAGAATATGGGCCCATCTCCGTAGGTGATGCTGGTGGGGAAGTCGACCACGTGGCAGACATAAAGCTTGGCTCCGAACTCTTGGGCCAGAGCAATACCCCAAGAGATAGAATGGTTTGAAAAGTCTGAAATATCGGTGGCACAAAAAACCTTTTTTATTTCAACTCTCATGGCACACCCCTCCTTTCTTCAGCCCAAATATCTCATGAAGAATGTTGACAAATTTACACCCAAAATGAGGGAAAGCCGCAGATGCCTCCGGTGAAGTCGACGCACGCGAACTTACACCTCTATCACTTGCCAAATGAATGGAAACGGGATTGAAGCTCTCTGCAGCCCCGTTGAAAAGGGATTTGCGCCCAATAGAAAAGACCGACAGGTTTTGCAGGATAAACGTCCCTCCAACCCCCCTTAATGATATCTTTGACAATCTAGCATAGAATACGCCGGCTCTTTCCAATCCCCGAAATTCAACCGAGCGAGCGTTGCAGTTTGAGCCGCCATAAAGAAACCATTTTAATCAATATAAGCTAAAGCCGTTCTCATGTCAAAGGGAACTCGTCCGGATTTTCGGCCTTTTTCTTTTCTTGACACGGTTGTTGGGGGACAGATATCATAATGGTGTATGATGGGGTGTGCCCTTAGAAAGGAGGGATCATGAAACCCAAAACACGGTCCATCGAACAAATCATAGAAGAACAGGTCCGAAGATGGCAGATTGTACGAACGGAAGAGAAAAAAACCGATGAACGTATTTCCGTGATTACCATCTCCAGAGAACCTGGAAGTGGCGGAAACATACTCGCCGAACGTCTTTCCCAACAGCTCGAATTCGATCTTTTTTATCAGGAATTCATCCACAAAATGGCTGAAAGTGCCCACGTCAGCGTCCGCCTTCTGGAAACCCTCGACGAAAAAGGAGCGTCCGTCCTCGAAGAGTGGATATCCTCCCTGGTAGACAAGCGGCACCTGTGGCCGGACCGGTATCTCCAGCACCTCATGAAGATCATCGGCACCATCGGCAAACACGGCCGGGCCGTTATCGTCGGGAGAGGCGCCAATTTCGTTCTGCCGCCTGAAAAAAGAATCAGCCTCCGAGTGATTTCCCCCCTGGAAACGCGAATCCGAAATGTATCCCAGGCATTTGGGGCGGCCGCTGCCGAAGCCAGGTCAAGGATTTTGAAAACGGAATCGAATCGCAAGGCATTTATAAAAAAATACTTCAACGAGGACATCCAAGATCCCCTGAATTATGACGTTATCATCAATACCGAAGGCTTGAGTATCGACGACGCCGCGAATGCCGTCGCTGGGACCCTGGGT
>JAHECI010000081.1:4676-11264 GCA_024641825.1 Desulfobacterales bacterium
GGCATTTATAAAAAAATACTTCAACGAGGACATCCAAGATCCCCTGAATTATGACGTTATCATCAATACCGAAGGCTTGAGTATCGACGACGCCGCGAATGCCGTCGCTGGGACCCTGGGTCATTTCAGGAGGACTTAACCCGATTTTTTCCGCCTTGACACGATACATCAAAACGATAATGGGGCCTTATATCGTCTAACGGGTGAGGATGCGATCGAGGATCAATCCGTGAAAACTGTCCGCATCCGGCGAGTCGAACAACCATCCAAGATGCATCAAACACCGGACGCAAACGGCAATTCGCCAGCCATATCCCGGAAACCAGCTGAACTCATCCGAAGAAGGCCCCACATAACCGCACCCTTTGACAGTTCTAAAACACCCGATCTCAAAAACAATTCCATGGGGGTTGGCAAAGGTATGCTGGTGCGAGCCCTGGACGGTGATCCGCTCGGCAGGATGCGTTATGATATTAAGGCATTGACGGCAACGGACAAAGGTTTCGGGATCCAATTCGTCCTCTTCAGTCTCGTCTTCAACAAAACTTTCGATCATTTCAACGTTTTGTTTTTCAGGCGGAACACGAAAAAGATAAGACAAAGACAGATTAGAGGATATCATTCTTTACCTTCTTTGAATCGGACATGTTTGGCAGATGAGAATGTTTTTAAGAGACCATTCCCACGGGTTATCCAATTTTAGGATAACATTGTTTCCAGGCAAATTTCAACATGGAGTTGAACTTTATGCAGGGCAAACGTATTTGATTTCGGTGCAGCGAAGCGATGGTGTATATCTCTTTCCAACCGACTGGCTGTTTGAGGGCTTTAGGACGCGTTAGACCGAGCCGAATGAAATTATGATGTAAGACATCCATGGGATATGTTTTTGACGAAATGTTCTTTATAACTCCGGCACGGTTCGGGGTTACGGGTGCTCGAGCACAAGTTTCAGTCGGTTGGAAAGAGATATACGCCGTCGTGGAGCGTTCTTTCTATTGGGATTCAAATGCGGTTGACCTGCAACTTTATGCACCGCCGACAGAATTTTTGTTCTTGAAACTTCCCACCAAATGATCGGTCCATAAAGTCCTTGAAAATACTTCGAATCTATATTATTGTTCATCTGAATTTGAAGATTTCACTCGGCAAGCCGCACTGAATGCACTCGCGATGCTTCTTTATAACCTGTTGTTTTAATTTTTCATCATGCCCTTGTGTCGGGTTCTGCATGAGGGTTTCGCGTTAAAACAGCGACCCGAAATATCACATCTTCAATGGGAAAAAGACAGGAACGATTTAAACGATGAACACACCGACAATTGTGGTAGGGCTGCTGACGTTCTGGCTGGTGATGGGGCTGGGTTTTCTTTCTAAATACGTCACTGTTCGCAAAAAAGGAGAGAGTCGTTACGAAGCCTGGACTTCATATGAAGGACTGTTGTTTATCTTAAGTATCGCCGTCCCCCTGGCAATTATCATTCATGAATCCTTATCCCTTTGATTTTATAACCAAAGACAAAAACCTGCGCCAACTCACTCCATCGGCGTATCGTCTATGCCGGCGTCTGAAAATTCAAGGATTTCGGTAGTTCCTTCAGCCGGGAGTTTCTCAACCCCACGCAACTTTCGCTCCATGGCTCGGGTTCGTACCTCGGTCTGGTCGATGGTATTAGAGGCTGTTTTCAACTGCCGCTTTACCCTGCCCAAGACGTCCCCGAATCTTCCAAATTCCGTCTTTACGGCGGCCAGAACCTTCCAAACCTCACTGGACCGTTTCTCGATGGCCAATGTTCGAAAACCAACCCGCAGACTGTTCAAAATTGCCGACAGGGTGGTGGGTCCGGCAATCACAATTCGGTAATCCTGCTGAATCTTCTCCACCTGTCCCGGTTGCCGGAGGACCTCTGCGTAAAGGCCTTCGGTGGGGAGAAACATGATGGCGAAATCGGTGGTTTTTGGCGGGTCGATATATTTATCGCGAATCTCTTTGGCTGAATTGTGTATGGAACGGATGAGGGCTGCAGTGGCTTTCTGCACGCCGTCTGCGTCGGCTGCATCCGCGGACTCCACCAGTCTCAAGTAGTCTTCCTGGGGAAACTTCGAGTCGATGGGCATCCAGACACAAGATTCAGGTTCATCGTCACCCCCGGGGAGGCGGATGGCGTATTCGACACTCTCCTGGGACCCGTCTTTGATATTCACGTTCTTTCCGTATTGATCGGGTGTCAAGATTTGCTCCAAAAGGGCACTGAGCTGGACTTCTCCCCAGGTTCCACGCGCTTTCACGTTCGTGAGCATCCGCTTTAGATCCCCCACCCCCGTGGCAAGATTCTGCATCTCACCCAGCCCGTGCTGAACCGCCTCGAGTCGCTCGCTCACCAGCTTGAAGGACTCGCCGAGCCGCTTTTCCAGGGTGCTTTGCAATTTTTCATCGACGGTTTCCCGCATCTGGTCGAGTTTCTTTTCATTACTCTCCTGAAGGTGCTTTAATTGTGTGTCAATGGTCCTCCGAAGGGTCTCGAGCCCCGAGGTATTCGACGCCGTCAGTTCCTGGATTCGCTGGGCAATGGATCCCAGTTGATCGCTTTGTGACTTGCGCATTTCACCGATGGTCTTTACCAGGGTGTCCATCGAAGACTTCTGCCCCCCGGAGACTTCCTCCCTGAGATTTCTGGCGGCGTGAGCCGATTCTTCACGGGCAACGCGGAACTCCTCTCGAATAGCCTGTTCCACGCCGGAACTCCCGTTCGATTTCAATTTTTTCAGGGCCCAGATCAGCAGCAGTGCGCTGGCGGTCAGCAACACGAAACGTGCCCACATGAAGATATCTGTCACGATATAGAACCCCCTTTATCGAAATTTATTGCGCCAAGAGGAGCGGCTTGAATATTTTTAGCCCGGTCCGGGTCGCTGCCGACAAGGTCCAACCACCGGGCATTCAGGATACTTTTTGACATAAATGAAGCCGTCTCTGTAATGTTTCTCGGGGAATTTCCCCTGGGGCCGCGCGGTCTTTTGAATCACGTCTGTCTTTTATCATGCCCCCACCGCCATCACAAGCGATATCACACCCAATGATAGGGTTAACCCTTTTGATTTCGGTACACCGAAGCGACGGTGTGTTTCTTTTGGGATTCAAATGTGTTTGCCCCGCACCCAAAGGGCAGGGCCGGGGCATGGACGTTATTTTTTTGAAAATTCAAAACGGAAGAATGGAAAGATGAAGCAAAAACGTGAGCGGCGGCGTTCCTAGTCGCTCTGGATCATATTTATCAAGCTTTTTAACGAGGTCCTCAGCGCCTCACTTTCTATATTGAACGCTACACCCACGCCATCCGGGTGAATTCGAACGATTTCACCCTTGATCTTAAAGGGTTTTTGATAATCCGGAGACATGAAGGTCATTAACGTTTTTTGACCTTTCGAAAAGGTTTTGGTGGTTTTGATGAACACGCCCCGTTCGCTGATGTTTTGAATAAAGTCCCGATAATATCGATCCGCCACGCTATAATCGACGGTGGTCGGGAAATCTTTTCGACGACACGATCTCCGTTCCTTTTGTTGTCTTTCTTCGAGTTCATTTAAAAGCTGCCGCATTTGTGATTCGGACATTCTGTCGATTATTTCAAATAGAAAGGCACGGACTTCATTTTTCCCCAGTTCAATATCCTTGTTTCCCATGGTGGAAATCCTCCGAATCAACAGGACGTTGATGATTATTTATTTAACAATTTTTAATTTATGCGTTTCTTTTAATCTCTCCCACAGCTTTTCTATGATCACAAAGGCCGCCTTGCTTTCGTTGAGATCATCGTTTCCCGAAACAGCGATACAGGATTTGATCAGGTCTCTATTCGCTCCTTTTTGAAACAACCGATTCCGAATAAAAATTCTGAACGTTACGCCAAAGGGTTCCATATCCTCTCTTCTGAGGTTCGCTAATTTTACCCGGTCTTTCAACGACATTTCTACAATTATTTGATCGACGGCTTCGTTCACGGTTTTGGGCATGTCAAAGGATTTGCCGGATGATCCTCCAGTGGAATCATGGACACGTTGAGGACCCGAGTCGGCATTCATTAGACCCAATAATATTGCACTCTCAACGATAAAGGTTGTGTGATTCCCCACATCGGGATTTACAGCGGCATCAGATCCGGTCACGTACAGCACATCGATGCGCCGCAATTGAATCCAATCATGAACAAGGGAGGCGGCCTCAATAAAATTTGTCATATCGAGATCGATACCGAGCAGTTGATGCCTGTGCTTTAAGGTCATTTTTCTGGCAAAATCAAGATTGCCGGTGGGTTTTCCGCATGAAATTATCAGGGTGCCTTTGGAATCGATCACATTCTGTTCAATACATTCAGAATAGGTGTGGGCGGGCATTTCTTGGAGTCTGTACTTTGCGGGTAGCGCAGCGGTTTCAGACGGTCTTCTTTGTGGAACCCAACCCCCATGGGAAACTCCCATCTTAATGGCTGCATCGAGGGCCGCCAGCTCTGCTTCGGTTTGTCCGCTGGATATGATTTTCTTAAGCATATTCTCGTTTTTTAAATCGATGGCTCTGCGCTTTCTCCAAATCCATTGCAACTTCCGGGTGTTTTTTGGAGCGGAGATCTCGTCCGGCAGTGAACGATTTTGGCACAACAACCTATCAATATTAAATTTTTTTCTTGAAATCAATCAAAAAAGCCAGAAGATGCCGGGAAGCTTGAATACCCGGGATGCAAAAGTTCCAATACCCATTGGGAATCGTTTTTAATGAAAGAGAAAACCCCCGGAAAGGGTTGCGTTTTCCGGGGGCATCACAGAGGATTGAAAGGAGAATGGAATGGCAACATTCCATAGGTAATTTTTACCTTACCTCCGCACAATGTGGCATGTCAAGAAGTTTATTTAAAAAATAAATTTTATTCAGTGTCTGAAGCATGTTTATAGGCTGTGCCGTTAGAAAAAGCCCGGGTAGCACCCGTGGGAGGCCACATTTTCTCGCACCAGTTATCCATTTGCGACCCAGGCGAGGGATTGGGTGTAACACCGGAACGCCTCCGGCAGGCGTATCCGGAGCACGAAACAGGGGTCATTCATACGGGCATTGACCTCCTGACCCCAGAAGATCGGTGGGGCGCTTGAACGACACGCATTCTATAAATCCAACATAGAATGCTACAATGTGGCAGGTCAAGGTGATTTATTACTCCGGATAATGGAAGGGGCGCGGGAATCGAAAAAAATGCCCCTGGAGAAAGGCGGCCTCCAGGGGCGTGTGCGAGGGATGTAACGCCCCGATGAAAATCGCAATCAGGCAGACGGCGGATTTCATCAGCGGTAGTTATTAAAATTTAACCGTTCAAACCCGACCCTGTCAACCCAGATTTATAAAGTACAAAAAGGGTAAAAAAAATACGCATTATTCCCGGTGAGACCGCTCCTCCACCCAAAGAATGGACCCTGGGAGACGAAATATTTACAGGGGTTTCAGGAATGCCGTCTTCATTTTTGCACAAAGTCTTTGAAAAGTTCTTTGGTGACGAACAGGATATGGGTTGGACGGGTGCGGGGATGAATTAAATATCGGTTAAAACCTCATCGAATTGCACCGCAATTCCCCTTGTATTTACCCTGACAATTTTTCCAGTGATTTTTATGGGATCGTCTGCACCGGGGAGGGAAAAAGTCATTGAAAGCCCTTCTCCGACAAAGAAAGGAATTTGAGTTTCGATAAATAGTCCCCCAACGCTTAAATTTTGAATGAAATCGTTCAAAGCGCGTCTGTTGGCTGAACATTCGGCCCAGATAAAAGTTTGTTTTCTAGGATATTTTCTCTTTTCCTTAAACTTGGACCGCCGCCATTTCTCCAACCTGTCCAGGAGGTTCCGCCGTTGTCCTTCTGACAAATCCGCAATGATTTCCAATAGTCGATCGTATACTTCTTCACTGCTAAATTTATTGGAATTGTTTGTCATCGGCTTTCTTTTCTATTTTTTTTAAGGCCACATCTAAACGGCGTCCAACAGCTTCGGATCCAAAAGGGATGCGGTTTTCATAGCGGTGATACTTCGATGTTTTCAACGCGGTTGTCGGTCCGTCTGATCCATATTTTTGGATTTTTAGAAACCATGTTTTTTCATATTAAAACAATCGACATTAATCAAGAAATATATTTTGCTTCGGAAGTATATTAAGGATATCGGGGATATATATTATGTTCACCCATACAACCCACCGAAGAATAAGATGCATGGACGAGGTGCTGCAGGTCCGACGTGTGTTCAATACGTGGAGACGGGCCTCCCCTGTCCCTCCCCATGGATGAAGCAGGGCGACAGTCGAGGGTTCTATGGACAGCATTTACAAAAGGCCAAACACCTACTGGATTCAATATTACCGGAACAGCAAGCCTTACCATGAATCCCCAAAAACCAAAAAAGGGCTTAGCAACACGATGTTTGCTAAACCCTTGTCATTTCCTTGGTGCCGGAGGTCGGAATCGAACCGACATGGGGTTGCCCCCGCGGGATTTTGAGTCCCGTGCGTCTACCTATTTCACCACTCCGGCACAAACCACCTTTTACCCAA
>JAHECI010000402.1 GCA_024641825.1 Desulfobacterales bacterium
GCCTCAATGCCATCCATCCCCGGCATCTGAACGTCCAAAATGGTCACATCAAAATTGTATTCTTTCAATATTTCCAAAGCCTCGTCGCCGCTATAGGCTTCCGTAACATGAAAGCCTCTGGTCCTAAGGCGCTCGGCCAGTGTCTCTACAAATTCTTTTTCATCATCCACTAAAAGTATTCTTATTTTCATAGGTACCCCCTACCCCTAAAAATTATTTCGGGTTGCTCAAAAGGACTGCCTTTGCCGTCTCGGTGATCCCTTCCGGAAATCCTACCACATTATAAATAACCATAAAACCCAATACCCACACGATCGCCAGCGAAATGAGCCAGAGCACAAACCCGTATTTGACAAAGTCGATGGGGCTGATCATTCGTTGACCGGTATCCGGATAAACGCCGAGACCATAAACAATGGCATTGTTCGGGGTTCCAACGATCAGAAAATGGGCAAAAGACGTGGCAAAGGCCGTGGCAAGTCCGATGGCCCAGGGTTCACCCTGAACACCGCTCATGATGCCCATGGGAACGGCGATGGGGCCCAAAAGCGCAGTGGTCCCTGCATCGGACATGAAGTTGGTCACCAAACCTGAAAAAGAACTCATTCCGATCCAGAGCCCCAGACCTTTCCCGAAACCTATCGCTGTCAAGCCGCCGAGAAAAATCTGCGCCAGCCACAGGGCCGCACCCAATTCTTTTAACAAGGCGCCAAGAGTCAATGCGCCGCAATACATGAACCAAGCATCCCAGGATATGCCGCCTAAAATCTTTCTCCAATCTGCAATTTTAAACACAACCGGTATGACCAGGGCGAGCAAGGCCGGCCCTCCAAGGCCGAGATCATGCCCGCCGACGATCCAGAGGAACAGTATCAGAAGCATCATTCCGAATGCTACTTTTTCAGCATAACTCATTTTCCCCATCTTTTTCGTTTCTTCCTTTATGGCGAGAAGACCGGGGGTGAGGTCTTTGGTTTTGACCTTTCTGAAAACAAATAACATATATACAGCCACTGCCAGACCCAGCACCGGGGTCAGCGGAAGACCATACATCATCCACCGGCCAAAACTCATGGGTACGTTGTAATCTGACCAGAATCCCATCATGATGACGTTTCGACCGCCGGCTGCGGGAGAGCCGACACCGCCGACATTCAAGGCAAAACAGAGCGAAAACAGTAAAAGTTTGGCAAGTTGTGGATCATGCTCGATGACGCCTTGTTTGTTGTTGGCCGAAACCGCTCCCATGTAAACAGCCGCCATCACCGGCGCCATAAAGGCCGCCATGGCATGGGCCGATATGAATGATCCCAGAACGGACATGGAAACACACAAGACGACAATGGGCATCACAAAACCTTTGGTCCACCCTAAAATCCATGTCGCCAGCCGTTTGTGCAGACCCACACCGATTACCGTCACGCCCATGGCCAAAACACCCAAAAGAAACAACGGTGCATCGCCGGCAAAGGTTTGTCCGATCATCTTCATGGGCAATAGTTTGAAAAAATAAGCAAAAACTGGCATCAAGATACCCACCAGACCGATGGGAAGTGCCTCGGTTGCAAAATATATGACAGCCATGGGGATCATGGCCAGAACAAGCTTCGCCTTCCATGCTGCCTGGGCAACATCATGGGCGACATGCCATTCGATCAGTCTTTCCGCAATTTTCTGTTTTTCCACAAGCTCAATCAGGCTCTGAGGTGTTGGAATAATAAATCCGATGATTCCAAAACAGGCTGCCCCAACGATCAGCCAGAGCAATTTGTTTGAAAGCAGCCCTGGTTTTTTTGTTTTATCCGCTTCTGTATGATGATGTTCCATTCATTCTCCTCCCCACGCTCAACACAATAAATGTCTCCTTAATTAATCTTCATTTGCTTCAGGCCGGGTTATTTTTTCTTGTCTCTGTCAAGGATTTCTTTTGCGGTATCGAATTCACCGGCTTCAGCAAAAGCTGCAGCGCTCATGGTATCCTCAAATTTGCTTTTATAGGCCTCGGTGATGGTCTTCATGAGTTTTTCAATAGGAACGGGTTTCTGAAGATACTCGAAAACACCCAGACGCCGTGCCTCTTGTTCATCTTTTTCAGAACCATGGCCGGTCAACATGATAATCTGAACGCCGGGGTACGCCTTCTTGGCACGCCTTAAGACCTCCATCCCGTCCATGCCGGGCATCTTCAGATCAAGAACCATGACATCCGGAAGATCCTCGTCCATGGTTTTCAGCGCCTGTTCCCCGCTGAGTGCCACATCCGATTCCAGATCCCGCATCTTCATTCGCTCGGCAAGGGCTTTTACGAACTCCTCCTCATCGTCTACCAGCAATACTTTCATCTCTTTCATTTTTTTCTCCTTTCATTCTTTTCATTATGTAGGGAATTCTTTATATTTTCTTTGGAGTTAAGTCCTTTTGTCAAGAGTTCTTTGGCAATATCTGCTTCACCGGCCTCTGCAAAACTGGCTGCCACCATTAACTCCTGACAGCGCTGTAACAATGAAGGTTTGATGACTTTGACCTCTTTTTTTGCTTGAAATGCCTCTCGGATTCGTAAAATGAGTGAATCCAGATCCAGGGGCATGAGAAAGTCGTCAAATACGCCCAGTTTCATCCCTTCTATTGACAGAGAGATCTGATCCCCGCTGTTGACGGTGATCACTTGAACGGCAGGATGTTTTTTTTTGATCATTTTGATCAAAGCCATTCCCTCTTTTTTAAGATCGTTCAGGCTCATCAACACCACATCGATAGGATGTTTTTTCAAAATCCGTTTGATGTCTTTTTGCTGCCTGGAATTGAATATCCGCCAATCATCGGCTTTCAAATATCGCACAAGGTGTTCCTGCAACATGCTGTCCCTTTCTATGATCAAAATCGTAATTCCCATGACCTAATCGTAAGGCTTCTCCAGGAAATGAGATTCAATACAGCTATCTCTGTTCCTGATCGTCGGTTAAGATTTGGATTATCCGGCCTCGGCAAAAGTGACTGAAATAAAAACATCATC
>JAHECI010000403.1 GCA_024641825.1 Desulfobacterales bacterium
TACTCCTTGGGACCCTGGAGAACTTCGGGGCGGCACCGGAATCCATTACGGTGTTTATCGGTTACGGCACGCACCCGCGCCAGACAGAGGATGCGTGTCTTTCCGCTTACGGTGATATTTACCGGAAATTCCGGTTTGTCCACCACGATTGCCTGGACACCACGGCCTTCGTAAATCTGGGAAAAACTTCCCGGGGCACTTCGGTGCTCATTCGGCGTGATATCGTCGACGCCGGTTTTCTGATCACTTTTGGCGCAATTTCCCACCACTATTTTGCAGGGTACGGCGGCGGCCGAAAACTGATTTTCCCGGGCTTGGGCCATCGGGAATCCATCTATCACAACCACGGTCTGTTTTTAGATCCAGAGGATCGAACCCTTTCCCCCGCCTGCCGGTCCGGCATATTGGATGGCAATCCCCTGGCAGAGGATTTGGCGGAGTTCGAAACATTTCGCCCCGCAGATCTGGCCGTCCACGGCATTCTCGACCACAACGGTCACGTCCGTGATTTATTGCCCGGCGTCGGCATCGATCATTTTCGCAGGGCCTGCGCCGAGTTTGGGAAAAATTACGAGACCACCGCCACCGACCAATTCGATCAAGTCATTGCCTCGTGTGGTGGATACCCCAAGGACATCAATTTTATTCAAAGCCATAAAACCATAGACAACGCCGCAAAATTTGTCCGTAACGGCGGCAGCCTGATTGTCCTGGCGGAATGTCCGGACGGTGTGGGATCGAAAACCTTTCTACCCTGGTTCGAAATGGGCGGTTGGGAAAGGGCTTTCACCCGATTGGCGGCCCATTACCAAGGCAACGGCGGTACCGCGCTTTCCATGATGTCCAAACTGAAGCGAATAAAGGTTTTTATGGTAACGGATCTGAGTCGTTCCCACTGTGATACCATCGGGATTGAGAAAATATCCATGGATCAGGCAAAAATGACCGTGAAACAATCCCTTGGATCCATTGCCGCAATACCCAGTGCCGGCATGTTGGTGAAGGTCCCCAATGATCCTTGAGGCCAGGGTCGAAGTCCCGGGGAGATTCCGTCTCAAATGGCGGCGTCATTTTAATGGCTTTTTTCAAAGATTGTTCTATGTTATGGGTACATAATATGGAAAATTTCAACAGGGATGAAAAATGAAGGCAAAAAAATATCGAATCGGGTTTATCGCTTCGAGCGTCCAAGTTGTCAACCATGCCCGGGAGATTTCAGCGGAGTTGGATTACGACATTCAAGTCTCTTCGAGCGGTTTGGATGAGGCCATCTCCGTGGGCAGGGATATGGAGGCTTCGGGTGTTGAAGTCATCGTAAGCCGAGGCGGTACATCCAACATGCTTCGGGAGAACTTGCCGATACCGGTTCTGTCGATTCCATTGACATATTTTGATATTTTTGCCGGCGTCAAAAAGGCCGCAGCCCTGGGCAAAAAGATAATGATTGCTGTTTTCAGGAACAAGCTCAGCGGTGTCGAGGCCTTTGAAGAAGTTTTCGACGTGAGTATCTCACAAGGCATTTACTCCAATCATGACAGTTTGGAGAAAGTGATCCAATCGGCTCAAAGTCAAGGATGCGATGTGGCCATCGGCGGTGGTGTCACCATGCAAATCGCAAAAAAATACGGGTTGAAAACCGTGGAGTTGGAAACCGCTAAAGAGACCATCGCTTCGATCATCGAAGATGCAAAATCCGTTGTGAAGTCCAGAAGAAAAGACCAGGAAAAGACCCAAAGATATCAAAGTATCATCGATTCCACCTCGGAAGGTATCATTGCCGTGGACCGGCATGGCGAGATCACGGCAATCAATAAAATGGCCAAGACCTTTCTTAAAATTGCCGACCTGGATATTGTCGGCAAACCGATTTCAAATTATATCAATCGCCCATCGGTGGTCAATACCATAAAGACCGGAAAACCCTATCATAACAAACTCGAAAAGATAAACAGAGATCAGTTTGTCAGCAACCACGTTCCGATTACCGTTAATTCGAAAATCATCGGCGGGGTGTCCACCTTCAAAGATATATCCAATGTTGTGAGGGCGGAGAACGAAGTGAGAAGGTCCTTTGCCAAAGGATTGATCGCCAAGTATCATTTGACGGATTTTATTCATGGCAGCACGGTGATTAAAAAGACCCTTAAACGGGCCGTCAAGTTTGCAAACTCCGATTCAACCATTTTAATCCTGGGAGATACCGGCACCGGAAAAGAACTTCTGGCCCATAGCATACATAACCTGGGACCCAGAAAAGGTTCTCCGTTCGTTTCCATCAACTGTTCCGCCTTGCCCGATCAACTCTTGGAGAGCGAACTTTTCGGATATGAAGAAGGGGCGTTTACAGGATCCCGGAGGGGCGGTAAGCCGGGACTGTTTGAGATTGCCCATCATGGTACCATTTTTTTAGACGAAATCGGTACCACTCCCGGAAGCGTTCAAGCACGATTGCTGCGGGTGCTTCAAGAAAAGGAGGTCATGAGGATCGGCGGCGACCGAATGATTCCGGTGGATGTCCGGGTCATCGCTGCAACGAACAAGCATTTAATCGAAGAAGTTCATGAAGGTCGATTTCGGGAAGACCTTTTTTTCCGGATCAATGTCCTGAACATAGATATACCGCCTTTGAGGGAAAGGGTCGAAGATGTTCCCCTGCTGTTGAAGGATCTGGTAAAAAGAGCCAGTAAAAAATACGGTCTCAACTCCCTGTCCATTCCAGACAGTTTTGTGAAAAAACTGATGAACTATTCTTGGCCCGGCAATGTGAGGCAGCTGGAGGCATTCATAGAGAAACTGATCCTGTTGTCAGATTCTAAATTCGATCCCGAGGTGTTCAACCAACTGCTTCGAGAATTATACGAATACCCTTCGACCTCCGGAAATCAGGGTGACGGTGACGGGACATCTCTTAAAGAAACGGTACAGCACAAGAACCAGGAAGTCGAAGCCAGTATGATCAGAAAAGCATTGGCAGAGACAAATTTCAGCAAATCCAAAGCCGC
>JAHECI010000082.1 GCA_024641825.1 Desulfobacterales bacterium
GAAGGAACGAAAGTGGTTGCTTGTGCTTTCCTTATTTATGGAACGTCTCGGAAATTCTACAATTAGTTGAAGGGTCGGGGTGTTTTTTTAATAACGTCGCTCCATGAATAATCTTTTTTTAAACCGCATGAACTCGAGGCAAGGGATCTTAGAGAAAGAACAGGAAACTATCTTTGAAATATCAATAGGTTCATCGCATAACTTTAAAATTTCTTTAAAAATACTATTTCGACATACGCCGGTTCTTTCTAACGATCCCTAAGCCACTCAAACAGCATCCGATTTAAAAAAAGATCATCCATTCCGCTGGCACTCAAGGCGTTAGAATAATAACTCCCCGACCCCTCAATTAGTTGAAATTAAGAATTTTTAATAGCTACGGGTTTATGCCACTTCCATGGAACGATGGAAATTTGGAAGAGTAAAACGTTGGGTTAAAAGAACAATATCATTCTTTTCCTACAGTTGCCCATCATTCCAATTGTGACCTGCCCGCTCGTGCCTTGCAATGGCAGGGGGGGGCGAAGCGAACTAACGGGTTCTTCTTGCCTATGGGTATTTTCGAAAAACCAGCGTAGCATTGGTTCCACCGAACCCGAAGGAATTCGAAACTGCTGTAACAATTTCGGTTTCTTTGGTCTGGCCGACGACATAGTTCAGGCCTTGGCATTCCGGATCAATTTGTTCCAAATTCAAAATTGGCGGGACTTTATTCTCATAAATGGACAATACGGTGGAAATGGCTTCGATTCCTCCGATGGCGCCCAGAGAATGTCCCAGCTGAGATTTATTGGCCGTGATAAACGGTTTCTCCTTGCCGGCGCCAAATACTTCTTTAATGGCGGCGGCTTCATTAATGTCACCTTTGGGTGTGGATGTTGCATGGGGGTTGATCAAATCGACGTCGTCCGGTGCAATTTGCGCATCCTCCAAAGCCAGCTTCATGCATCGAATGGCACCGTCCACGTTGGGTTCGGTAATATGGCTGGCGTCTCCGGTCATGGCAAACCCGATGACTTCTCCATAGATTTTAGCCCCCCTTTTCACGGCATGGTCCAAATCTTCCAAGATGAGTATCCCGGATCCATCTCCCATAACAAAACCGTTGCGGTCTATGTCAAAGGGTCGGGAAGCGGTTTGGGGTGTCTCATATTTTGACGACAAAGCTTTGATTGCATGAAAACCCGCAATGGTTAACGGTGTAATCGCAGCTTCCGTTCCACCACAGGCAATGGCGTCTTCTTTTCCGAGTTGTATTCTCTGGAAAGCTTCACCAATAGCATGGGAACCGGAGGCACAGGCGGTTGCCAGGCAGGCATTGGCGCCTTTGGCTTTAAAGGAGATACTGACATTGCCGGCAGCCAGATTCGGTATCAGCCGGGGAATTAGAAAAGGTGAAACTTTCTTGCCGTTAAAGAAACGTTCAAATTCAATTTCCCAAGTTTTGGGGCCGCCCAAGCCGGAGCCGATAATGACGCCGACTCGGTCAGGATTGACTTCTCCTTGCTCTAGATTAACATTGGCATCAGATACTGCTTCGAGTGTGGCTGCATAAGCAAACTGGGTGAAGGCATCCATATATTTAATCTGCTTTAGATCTTCTTTTGAAAAGCCGATTTTTCTTTGTTTAACCAAATCTTTAATGTTAAAGTCCTTGACTTCTCCGGCAATCAGGGGAAAGTCCTCGGCCAGTTTAAATTTCGATTTAACTTCTTCCACATCGCCCCATTGTGTAATTTGATCGATGCCGGATTTGCCGGCGATCATGGCCTCCCAAGTCGTGGGAACGTCCAGCCCCAGTGACGTCACCATCCCCAAGCCGGTGACCACTACACGTTTTAATTCTATTATTTTTCTCATTTTTTCCTCTTTAATAACGATGAATTTTCAAACAGGTCGATTTGGGATTAGGGAATCCCTAAAAACGATTGTCCGGGTTTTTAACGATTTTGCATCTGGAAACAGCATCCATGAAGGCATTGATTTTGTCAAGATCCTTTTGGCCGGAAACGCCCTCCACACCGGAACAGAGGTCCGCTGCATGGGGAATACTCATTTTTTACAGCAAGGGGAACGTTTTCAGGTGCACGGCCGCAGGGCGGCACACATCCATTGGCGTCTTCAATCCGGGTGGAGCCACAGATTTTAACCCGTGCCTGAATTTATTGGGTCCTGAAAAAACCGGGCCCTCCATCCCGTGGCGGGATCTTTGAGGGGCCCGGATTCCTTACTTTGGAAAATCGTTCATGATCCAAAGTCGATAGCCCATGACAACATCACTGTGACCACTATATTCGCTGGCTGGGGTGTGATGCAAGAATTTTATTTTTATCTTCCGTCGAGGGTTCTTTTCGGGACATCTTATCCCTGGAGGTATTTAAGAAAATCCTTTGGATTTTGAGACCTAACAAGGCTTTCACCGATTAAAAAGTTCCAGATCCCCGAACCTTTTATTTTTTGAATGTCTTCTCGTGCCTGGATTCCGCTGGCTGCCACGGCTACCTGATGGGGAGCGAGAAGCGATTTCATGCGAACTGCAGTGTTTATATCGGTTTCAAAAGACCGCAGGTTCCGGTTGTTGATCCCGATCAGACGGGCCCCCGCTATGGTGGCCTTTTCAAGATCATCTTCTGAATGAATTTCCACCAGGGCATCTATCTGCAGTTCAGCACACAAACTGAGATAATCCTTTAGCTGTTCCTGTTCAAGGATGCGAACAATCAGAAGAAGGGCGTCTGCTTGCATAACGGCGGATTCCAAAATCTGGTACGCGGAAATCAGAAAGTCTTTTCGAAGTACCGGAAGGTTTGTGGCCTTGCGGGCGGTTTTCAAATCCTCAAAACTTCCGTTAAAATAGGGCGTGTCGGTGAGTACGGAGAGGGCCGCCGCTCCCCCTGATTCATAGTCTCTGGCAAGGGCAGCAGGGTCCAGATCTGCACAAATAATCCCCTTGGAAGGGGAGGCCCGTTTGATTTCAGCAATGATATTAATCCCGGAGGGCCCGGGCTTTTCAAGCCTTTTAAAAAAAAATCGGTTTTTCCGAGGTTTAGCGCATTTTTCACGAAGGACGCGTTCCGGCAAATTTCGTTTTGCCAAAGCGATCTCCTGCTTTTTATCTTCGACGATTTTACGTAATATATCTTCAGCCATTAGCCGTTTTCCTGGGTGTACTCGATCAACGCTTTCATTTTATCGGCTGCAGCACCGCCATCAATGGAAGTTTCAGCCAATCGGATCCCTTGCTTCAAGTCATCTGCCGCCCCTGCGGCCACCAGTGCCGCGGCCGCGTTGATGAGGACCACATTCCGTTGCGGCCCGGTTTTTCCGGCCAAGATATTTCGGGTGATTTGGGCATTTTCTTCAGGATCTCCTCCCAAAAGATCTTTGGGTTCCGCTGGTTCACCGAAAAATTGATCGGGAAAAATATCGTACGTTCGGATAAGACCGTCTTTGAGCTCTGAAACACGGGTGGGGGCACAAACGGTAATCTCATCGAGTCCGTCATGGCCATGGACCACAAAAGCTCTTTTTCCCCCGAGAAGCTGCAAGGCATTTGCAAACATCTCCGTCAGTTCAGGGGCATATACCCCGAGTAGTTGGCAATTGGCTCCGCCGGGATTCGTCAGGGGCCCCAGCATGTTAAAGATGCTGCGGAGTCCCACTTCCTTTCTTGCTTTTGCCGCATATTTCATGGCCCCGTGATAAAGGGGGGCAAAAAGAAAGCCGATACCGATTTCCCGGACAGCTTCTTCGACGATTTCAGGATGGGTGTCGAGTTTAACCCCAAGTGTTTCAAGAAGATCTGCGCTGCCGCAGCGACTCGATACAGAACGGTTCCCATGTTTGGCCACCGTCACGCCACACCCTGCGACCACGAATGCGGTTGTGGTGGAAATATTGAATGTCTGGGCTCCGTCTCCGCCGGTTCCGCAGGTGTCCACAACCGTTGCGCGGGGTGCTTGAATACGCAGCGCTTTCCGGCGCATGGCGCGGGCCGCCCCTGCCAGTTCTTCAAAGGTTTCTCCTTTTGTGGCCAAGGCGGCCATCAGCGCGCCGATCTGGGCTTCGGTCACATTGCCCGAAAAAATATCGGTGATCATTTGAGCCATCTGGGCTTCGGTCAAGTCTCTTCTCTGGACAATTTTACCAAGATTTTCCTTAAACATAATGGATTTTCCCCTTTTTATCGGTCCGCTATTACCGGTGAATGGTGTTTTGTTTTATTGAGAAAATTTCTCAACAGCCGTTTTCCCAAAGGCGTCATAATAGATTCCGGATGAAATTGGATTCCTTCGGTCGCGGGATGTTTTTTGTGCCGAATACCCATGATCTCTCCGTCGTCGGCTTCCGAGCTAATTTCCAAACATTCAGGGAAATTTTCCCGGGAGACGGCCAGGGAGTGATACCGCATGGCCTCGAAGGGTTTGTGAATGCCCTGATATATCATTTTCCCATCCCCGTGGATCATGGATGTCTTGCCATGCATGAGCCGTTTGGCGGCCACCACCTTTCCACCGAACGCGGCGCCAATGGCCTGGTGGCCGAGGCATACGCCGAGGATTGGGATCCGACCTGAGAAATGTTCCACCACAGACAGTGAAATTCCTGCTGTTTCCGGTCGACCCGGTCCGGGTGATATGACGATGCCCGAAGGTTTCCATGAGATCAGGTCGGAAATCGAAGCAGCGTCGTTTCGGACGACCTTGACGGACGTGCCGATCTGTTTTAGATATTGCACCAGGTTGTAGGTGAATGAATCGTAATTGTCTATCATGATGATCATTATTTTCTCCTTCTCATGTTTTCCCTGAAATATTCGACCTGTATTTTTTTTGAACCAACTGCAGTGCTTTTTGCATGGCCATGGCCTTATTGACGGTCTCTTTTCGTTCGCTCTCGGGGTTGGAATCGGCAACAATGCCGGCGCCGGCCTGTACCGTTAGTTTTCCGTTCTCAATGCTTGCGGTTCGAATGGTAATGGCCATGTCCAGGTTTCCATGGAAGGAAATATACCCCACAGCGCCGCCGTAAGGGCCTCTGGGGCTTTGTTCAAGTTCTGCGATAATCTCCATGGCCCGTATTTTAGGCGCCCCGGACAAGGTTCCGGCAGGATAGGTCGCCTGTAGCAGATCCCATGCATCATAATCGGCTTGAAGATCGCAGCAGATATTGGAAACCAGGTGCATGACGTGGGAATAGCGCTCGACAATCATCAAATCGGTGACCTGAACGGATCCCACCTCTGCAACGCGCCCCAGATCGTTGCGCCCCAAATCCACCAGCATCAAGTGCTCGGCCCGTTCTTTCTCGTCGGCAAGGAGTTCATTGGCCAGGAATCGGTCTTCCTGCTCGTTCTTGCCCCTGGGGCGGGTTCCGGCAATGGGCCGAAGGGTGGCAACGCCGTTTTCCAGGCGGACCATCGTTTCCGGAGAGGAGCCCACGAGGGTCATCTCATCAAGACAGAGAAAGAAGAGGTAGGGGGAAGGGTTGATGAACCTCTGGGCCCGATAGAGGGTCCACGGATCCGGGGGAAAAGAACAGGTAAACGGCTTTGAGATGACGGTCTGTATGACATCGCCGGCCCGGATATAATCTTTAACCCGTTTGACAAGAGATCGAAAATCATCTTCTTCCCACGGTGCCTTTAAAACAAATTCAACGTCATTCGGATAGACAGGGTCTTCAGGCACATGATGTTCCATTTCAGCGAGTAAAGATTCGAGGCGGTCGGTTGCCCGATGAAACGCAGCGTCTGGATCCTGCACTTTTTCCAAAAAGGAGATCACCACCAAGAGCAATGTGTGTCGGATATTGTCGAATATAAGTAGTTCATCCGGAATGATGAAATGGGCCAGGGGTTTGTTTTCCGGTAAAAGGTTGGGGATCGATTCAAAAAAGGAGACCATCTCATAGGTTAAATACCCCACCATTCCTCCCCAAAATCTCGGAAGCCCGGTAACTTGTGCGGGTTGATATTGATTCATCAATGTTCTCAAAACAGCGAAGGGATCTCCGTTGTGGGGGATCTGTCTGGGGGAATCGTTTTCACAGACTTCCACAAATTTCGGGAATATTCGGATGTGGGTTCTTGCGGAGACGCCTAAAAAACTATATCGTCCCCATCGTTCACCGCCCTCAACACTTTCAAACAGAAAGACCGAGGGGTTGTTTTTATAGATTTTTCTCAAGAGGGATACCGGAGTTTCCGTATCGGCCAACATTTCCCTGCAAACCGGAATGACATTGGCCTGTTCTGCCAGGTTTCGAAATTCATCTAAGTCGGGGAATTCATGGATCAGCATGGATGTTCCTTTCTATAAGCTATCTCAAAATAATCTTTTGGCCCAATCTCGGCGTTGGCGCCTTGTTTTAAGTCCTCGACATACCTGAGTCTGCGTGTCGAAGATCCCGTCAACAGACGGGGCGGGTTAAAACTTGGCTCCGCCTTTTTATCCCGCTGGGTTTTAGCGGGGGATCTTGAACCAAAATCTTTATTTTGAGATGGCTTCTAATAAAGCAAAAAAAAAGCCGTGGAAAATTCCACGGCCTGTTCGAATCAAAAAAAAAGACCGTGGGTTTGAGTTGCCCTTGGTCCTTTGTAGATTTTAATCTATACGTCGGTTGATCAAGTCCCTGGGGCAGACCCGTTAATTTGGGTTTGCCACCACCAGAATTTCAAATCGACCTTTTTTAAGGTGTTATGGATGCTGTTTTTATTCATTTTTTCACCATTCGTGAGCAAACTTATCCCCAATTAAAAGCATTTGTCAAGATTTTTTAGCTCATTGGAGAAAATATCTTAACGAGGGTTGAAGTCGTTTTCTCCACAGGATACATTCTTATACGATTGGCTACATACCTTGAAATAAATCTTGACAATGCCGAGGCGGTTTCAGTAGTTTTAGTGTTAATCAAAATAGGGTGTTTTAAAAAGAAACAAATATGGAAACTATTAGGAAACAAAAATATTATTGGCGGTGGTGGTGGATATCCGGAAGGAAGAAGTGTGCCGACCGGTTCAAGTCTGCTTGAGCCATTCGCATGACGGGAAATGATGGACCGTGGGCACCTTGAAGCCCACGGTCTTTTTTTTTGGGTGAGGATTCTGCAGCTTGCTGCAGGGGGATTCAATCAACGGTCAAGGAGGCAGATGATGCTGATTGTTATGGACAAAAAAGCCAAACAGGCGGAGATCGATACCGTGGTGGCTGCTATTAAACAAAAAGGGTATACGGCGCGTCCGATTCCAGGGGGAGAACGGGTGTCCATCGGGATTTTGAACAATAAAGGGCATGTTGATGGCGGGCCGTTTTTGAGCCTGCCGGGGGTAAAAGATGCCATTCCTGTGACACGGCCCTATAAACTCGTGAGCCGAGAATTTAAACCCGAAGATACCATCATAAAAATCGATGATATATCTATCGGTAAAGGCAGCCTGACCATTATCGCAGGACCCTGTGCCATAGAAAGTGAATTGCAAGCCTTGACAATTGCCGAGCACGTTCGGAGCAGTGGTGCCCAGCTATTCAGAGGCGGGGCGTTTAAACCCCGGACATCGCCGTATTCATTTCAGGGGCTTGGGGAAGAGGGACTGAAAATATTATCAAAGGTTCGGGAAAAAACCGGGATGCCGGTGGTCACGGAAGTGATGGATTATGAAACTTTCGATTTGGTTGAAGAATATACCGATGTCATTCAGATCGGGACACGGAACATGCAGAATTTCAGTTTATTGCGGCGAGCGGGTCGGGCAAGTAAGCCGGTTTTGCTCAAAAGGGGCATGGCTGCAACCATCGATGAATGGCTCATGGCAGCCGAATACATTTTAGAAGTTGGAAATTCCCAGGTAATTTTGTGCGAAAGGGGCGTCCGGACGTTTGCCCATCACAGCCGAAATACCCTGGATCTTTCCGCAGTTCCCGTTGTCCTTAAAGAAAGCCACCTTCCGATTATTATCGATCCCAGCCATGCAGCGGGCCGGCGAGACCAGGTAATCCCTTTGAGCCGTGCATCTGTTGCCGTGGGGGCGCATGGACTGATGGTGGAGGTGCACCATGCGCCTGAGGAGGCACTCAGTGATGGTGCCCAGTCTCTGTATCCAGATCAATTTAAAAAGATGTGCCGCCAGGTTCGATGGATTTATGA
Source organism: Desulfobacterales bacterium (assembly GCA_024641825.1). Lineage (GTDB taxonomy): Bacteria > Desulfobacterota > Desulfobacteria > Desulfobacterales > UBA11574 > JAAXQD01. The sequence goes on from JAHECI010000082.1 coordinate 8,146, forward strand.
TGATTTGAACCGCCACAACTCCCTCGGTTGAATTGCGGGGATTGAAACTTTTCGCCCCAAAACCCGGAAAGGATCCATTCTTGTCCAAAAGAAAATATTGGTGTAACCTTGGAACGAAAAAGTGATGGAGAGGTTGGTTTTTTATGATCATAGAGATACTTGCCACCGGTGATGAAATCCTGACAGGCGCCGTTGCCGACACCAATTCAGCGCATATCGCACAGGCACTGAAGGACATTGGACTTCTGGTCGTTCGTCACAGCTGTGTGGGTGACGACATGAATCATTTGGTTTCAACCCTCCAAGAGATCGCAATCCGAGCAGATGTTGCGGTTGTCACCGGCGGGCTCGGCCCCACCACGGACGATATTACGGCGGAGGCGGCAGCAAAATCAGCAGGTGTAGAACTTGTTCTGAACCGGTCGGCACTCCGTTCGGTTGAAGATTATTTCAGAACCAGGAATCGACCCACGAGCAGTTCAAACAAAAAACAGGCCCTGCTGCCATTGGGTTCCGACGCGATTTACAACCCGGCTGGAACGGCGCCCGGGTTTACTTTAAAGATAGGGGAATGTTTGTTTTATTTTCTTCCCGGAGTCCCTTTCGAAATGCACAGAATGTTTTCAGATTCGGTGCTTCCTAACATAGAGACGCTTCAAGGAGGCGAACATGAGTTCAGAAAGGTCAAGACCCTATCGACATTCGGCCTAACAGAGTCGGCTGTCGGTGAACGGATGAAAGGCTTTTCGACGGAATTTCCGGAAATAAAGCTGGGCTTTCGCGCCAAATTTCCGGAGATCCAGATAAAACTTTATGCCTCGGGCACGGATCGCGAGACCATCGATAAACTTATGAACAGGGCCACTGAATCGGCTTTAAAGACCCTGGGGGAAAATGTTTTTTCCGTTGACGGCAGGTCCATGGAAGCCGTGATCGGGGGACTCCTTACCGAAAGGAAAGGGACGTTGGCCGTTGCAGAGAGTTGTACCGGGGGGTTGATCTCCCACATGCTGACCAATGTCCCGGGGAGTTCTGAATATTTTCTCTTTTCAGGGATTACCTATTCAAATGACGCCAAAACAAAGATCCTGGATGTGGCCCCAGAGGTCCTGAAACGGTTCGGAGCCGTTCACGAAAAGATCGCAGAGAAGATGGCCGCGGGTGTAAGGCAGATCGCCGGAGCCACTTACGGCCTTGCGGTCACCGGCATTGCAGGGCCGGGTGGGGGAACCGACGATAAACCGGTGGGGACGGTCTGTATCGGTCTTGCTACCGCCCGGTCTACCCAGGGATTTCGATTCTATTTTCCGTTCAACAACCGGTCGAGGAATAAAAAGATATTTGCCATGAAAGCCCTGGACATCTTTCGTCGGGAACTTGTGGGTCGAGTTGAGCCGCTCATGGGCCGGAAAAACAGTTCTTGAACCATAACGCCGCGTTTAGAACAAAATCTTCCTGGTGTCTTTTGTCGCTCATGGGGTGATCCCCGTTTTTTTGAACGATCAATTTTTTCGGATGGCCGGATTTTTCGTAAATCTCATAGGCATTGGACACCGGGACAAGCGGGTCGGAATCACCGTGCACAATTAAAATGTGGTGAAGATTTTTAAGGCTGCCCGAAATGTCCCACTGAAGTTTTTTTTTATCGAAGGTCGAGTCCCTGGAATCTGCATCATCCGAATTTGACCGGGATTCTGTTATGGAAGCGGTGCGCACAGGGGCGGCAAAGGTGACCAACGAATCGATATCAAAATACGCAGCTGCCGATATGCAGACAGCACCCCCCATGCTGCTGCCAAAAAGACCGATTCGGTCATTGGTATCTTTTCGGAGTTGAATTGTTTTTATTGCGCTGATAAGGTCATTGCAACGGGCCGCAAGAGACGTAACTTCTTTAAAATCGCCCTCGCTTTTCCCACACCCGCGGTGGTCGAATCTGAAAAATGCAATGCCGTATGTATTGCAAGCTTTTGCCAGAGCGATCTGTTTTGGAGAATTGCTGCTGCTTAAAAGTCCGTGGGAACCGATAACCACCGGCGGCAGGGGGATACCCGGATGGTGAAGAATGCCCGTAAGAGATACACCGTTAGATGTGAACATGATGTTTTTTTGATTCATACGATGTTTATCTCATGAATCGTGATATTTTTCAATGGGATGAATTCTAACCCGGATAAACCGGAAAAAACAAATAATATTCAATTCAGCCGTCGTAGCCAAGAGGCTACTATGGCGAAGTCGGCTGACCAAAAAGAAAGATAACCTATAAATATACAAATAATAGTTTTGGTCATTGAAATTTGAAATTTCGATTTTATTTGGAATTTGGTGCTTGTGTTTTGTTTTTTTGCCATAAAATGCACAAAATTTACAATTAAGGCACGAATAAAATAAAAAAATGGCGGCTGTGAGTGTTTGTGGCTGAAGAGTACGAAAATGAAAGTTAAAAAAGGTCAATTGCTTGAACTCGATATTTCCGGAATTGCCTTTGGCGGAAAAGGTCTGGCAAAGGTGGAAGGGTTTACGGTTTTTGTCGATAAAACAGTCCCTTTGGATACGGTCATCGCCCGGATCGTTAAAAGAAAAAAACAGTATGCAGAAGCCCGTGTTGAAACGGTTTTAAAGGCCTCGCCGTTCAGGGTTGACCCTCCATGCATGTACAGCGGTTTTTGCGGCGGATGCAAGTGGCAGTTTTTAAGTTACGATAAGCAGATGGTTTACAAACAACAGCATGTTGAGGAGTCCCTTAAGCACATCGGAAATATTCACGACGCAACCGTGCATCCCACCACGGCTTCTCCGTTGATTTTTGAATACCGAAACAAGATGGAATTTTCCTGTTCCGACCGCAGGTGGTTGTTGCCCGACGAAATGGACCAAACGGATATTGACAGGGACTTTGCCATCGGGCTCCATGTGCCGGGGACATTTTACAAAGTTCTGGATACCCGAGCATGCCTGCTTCAACCCGAGCTCGGGAACCCGATTCTCGATGATGTGAGAAGGTATATCCGAAATTCAGATGCCCCGGTTTATGGACTCC
>JAHECI010000404.1 GCA_024641825.1 Desulfobacterales bacterium
CATCCGCTAGTGTGTCCAGGGCCGCTGCAAATTCAGCGGGTTTGCCTTCTTCCGGCTCGGCCTCCAGATCGATGTCTTCGGCTGCCAGGACAAGCGCCGTGGCGGGCAGGCGGGCCAGGAGCTTTTCCACCGGATCCCCAAATGGATCAACGGATTGGTTGCCTCTGAGCTTAAAAGGCAGAAAGACAAGGGCGGCATCCTTTGAAAGATCGGCGATGGTATCGGCATTGACACGGGCTACCTCCACCGCTTCCGCTTCGATACGAACATTGTCGAGAAATGTTTCTAGTTTTTCGGTTTCATTTTGAGCATCGCCGCCATTGCCGACGTCCAACCCCCGAATTCTGGCTTCATCCCAATCCTTGGTGCGAGACATCAAATGGGCCATAAGCAGCATCAGCCGACTGGTTGCATCGTTCCACCACCAGACGTCGATCCTGCGATCCGTTTTCGGAGTGCTGACAAGTTCTTTCCATTTGTCGGGTTTTGCATCCAGCACAAGGATATTTCGACCCTGCCGGAACACCGTTTTGAGATGATTGTCGTAAAAAGTCTTTCGGATATGGGGGTGTTCTTGATGCTCTTGAGAGAGCCATCCGAAAAGAATGGTGTTTATCTTTAAAGGGCCGATACCCGACGCCTGAACCAGCATATCCACTCCTTGATCAAAATCCGGTGCGGTTACAACCAGGGGAAATGCCTTGTATTCGTGTGCGGAAATATCCTTGCGCAAGTCTTCATCGGCCTCCTTCTGAAGCTTTACGGACTTTGCCCCATGGGCTTCGATCACTCGCACGACTCTTATAAGACCGCTGTCTCCCGCAATCCATGCCGCCAGTTGCAAAAGCGGTAAACGTTTTTCCGGATTGTCGGAGAAAAGGAGCAGTTGCGGTCGCCAGTCCCGGGGATGTTCCGGTTCCGCTGCAGCGGCCAGAAGATGTTCACGAACCTGTTTAAGATGATAGGAACGTTTTCCGTCGGCCCAGCGGGCTGGACCAGCGGTTCTTTGAAGATACTGATATATGGAAAACAAAACCGCCACGGCCACAATCCCCGCCGCCAGATCGATGGCCAGCATAGCACCAAGGCAGGCAAGGCCTCCCAACAAGCTGAGTCGCCAGTCATAATAGCGAAATCTGGGTCGAAAGAAAGGACTGGCCGTCCGGGTTTCAAAAAAGGTGGCGTAGTTCAAAAGTCCATAGGATATCAAAAAAAACATGGAGACTACCGGCGCGATCAAATTGAGTTTTCCCAGGCCGATGGTGGCAAAGGCGATCGCCCCTGCCAGCAAGATCCCCCGACGAGGATTATTGTTTGGTCCCTCCCCTTTGGCAAAGGGCAGTAAAAAAGGAAAAATGCGGTCTGCTGCCAGGGACTGAAGAATCCTGGGAGCACCTAAAAAGGATGCCATGGCCGAAGAAAGGGTGGCGGCCACAACACCGGCAGTAATGATAAAGTCCAAAGCCGCCACTTTTTTCATGGCGCCGTAATCGCTGATCATAATTTCCTGGGGAAGTGACGCGCAGAATACGATTGCTGCAGAAAAATAGATGACAATCGAAACGCCCACCGCCAGAAAAGTCCCAATATAAAGACTCTTTCCGGGTTCTTTCAGATCGCCGGACATGCTGGCGCCCTGAGTAAAGCCTGTCACCGCCGGAAAAAAGATCGCAAACAGGATCCAGAAGTCGGGGGCGTTTGACGGGGCGCTCCAGTTTTGGAAAAGCAAAGCTGAATCCCAATGCATCAACCCGCCTGTGAAAAAAGATCCCAGCGCTGCCGCCAGAATTGCCATAACAACATACTGGAAGCGTGTGGCCCAGTCGGCACCGAGCCAGGCCAGAATAAAAAGAAAACAAACAGCAACAGCCGCAATGATCTGGGACAAATGGATTGCTGATAAGGATGTGGGGATGATTTCGGCCAGCACGTCCCCGAAGCCGATGCAATAAAAGCCAATGGAGACGGCCTGGGCCAAAAAAAGAACGACCCCGATAGCACCGCCGAATTCGAGCCCCAGGGTCCGGGAGATCAGATAGTAGACGCCGCCTCCCTTGACCTTAGTATTGGTGGCAATTGCTGAAAGGGAGATTGTTGTCAAAACCGAGATACAGTTGGCAAGAATAAGTATAATCAAAGCATGTCCGAGGCCGGCGCTGCCTACCACATAGCCCAGGCGCAGAAAAAGAATGATACCCAAAATGGTCAGAATGCTCGGCGTAAAAACGCCGGCAAAGGTACCCAGGGTGCCCTGCTGTTTTTTGATGCCTTTATTTTGCCGGTGATTTCCGTCTTGCATGATCAATTCACCTTTCACGAGTTTACCAAGCTTAAACCACAATGATTGTGAAGGTAAAGGGAAATATTAGGCGCAGGCGGTCGGAAAAATAACAGCAATGCGCGATCAGGGCCAGGCTCGTATCTGTCAGACATATCGCAGGTTTTTAGTGGATGGCATTTTCACCAGAATGGATACTATTTCAGGTCTTAAAAGCACCCCCTGGGAGGGTTTAGGTAAACTGGTCAATATACCCCTAAACAGTTCAAATTTTGGAATATGATATCACAACCTTCGATATTGCTTTTCCGATTCCATATACATAGCAGATATCGAAAGTAACGCAGAGCTAACCAGCGGCGGGTTGATTACCAAAACCGTACAGGAAGCTCAAATTAATGTTAACTGCGATAATGTTCAAAATGCCCCGGTTTTAACCGTCTGAGTTAAGCGCCTGCTTATGCAATAGCATATGGCAATATTTCCAAATGAGCGCCTGCCTTCTCATTGCTGGCGACCCGAACTTTACTGGCCTCAAGCAAAATAATGCATGAGTCACCGCCTGGAGCGTTTTTGAATATTGTTTCATTCAAAGCATCTTGAAACCTTTTTAGATAGTTGTCGATATCAGGCCCATAAGGAAAATCTTTCGGGTATTTATCAGGCGGCATCAAAAACGTAACGCGCAAAACACATGGGCCATC
>JAHECI010000405.1 GCA_024641825.1 Desulfobacterales bacterium
CTGCTTTGGTAACGGTCAGTTGCATTTTACCCTCCCCGGAGATTTTATTAGAAGCCATCTCAAAATAAAGATTTTGGTTCAAGATCCCCCGCTAAAACCCAGCGGGATAAAAAGGCGGAGCCGAGTTTTAACCCGCAGCCATACTCAAGTATGTCGAGGACTTAAAACGAGGCGCCAACGCCGAGATTGGGCCAAAAGATTATTTTGAGATAGCTTCTACATTTTGACATGTATTTTAAACGGTTGATGATTATTGTGTTTGCCCACATTCAGGGGGTTTCGCGCCACAGGAACAGCCCCGTTGTCCGGTCATAAACACGCTCCATAGGTTTGCCGACGAGTTCTTGAAGGTCCATCTCTCCGGCAAAAAGAATGGTGTCTGAAAAAAGGTGTCCGCCGATGATTTTTCCGTGTTCATCGCCCAGAACAATATGGGCGTGTATCACCGGCGCCTGATCTTTTAAGGAAACATTGCCCACACACGTTACGACTTCCATGGGCGTATTTTCGGTGAAGGTGACGTATACGTGCTGTTTTTGATCATACGCTCCCATGGTGGCCGACGAAACAGCTCCCATTACGGAGAATGTCGCCATCTGGATGGCGGATTCTATGCAGAAGTCCTCGATAGATCCAATCAGATCTTTTCCATGGGGAAGGCGTCCGACAAATCGACGTCCCAGTTCAAATTCAGAGCAGACCGGTTGGTTCATGGAGAAGCACCCCGAGTGAACAAAATATTAACCCTAAAATATGGTCTAAAATCTATAGCACCTTTGCCATTGAAATCAAGACCTAAGTTCTTGTCATAAGGGTTTTGCATACATTCCATTGTTTTTTTTCACCGGTTGACATCGGCCGGTGCTTCGGATATTAAAGGCCAAAATTCTAAAATTAAAGGAACCGGTTGGTTTTTCAAAACAAGATCTTATCTGCAAGTTGTTTCAGAAAAGATCCGTACTGCCTGAAGCAACACTATTTTCAAACATGCCGAGGGGTAACTATAAAAGGGGAATAAAAAACATGGATGCACCCGATGAAATCGCCAGCATTCCGCCTGTTCAGCTTAAATTGGACAGTAAATTCAAATTTAAATGCCACAGCGAGGTTAAGTGCTTCACCCAATGCTGCAGAGGGATTAATATCATACTCACGCCCTATGACATTATCCGACTCAAAAAACGTCTGCAGCTTTCGTCAGAAGAGTTTTTGGCCGTTTACACGTCGCCGGAGCTTTTGGAAAAAACAGACCTGCCGGTGGTGACGTTAAAGCTCATGGACGACGATAGGCAATCATGTCCTTTCGTTACCGATGCCGGTTGCATCATTTACGAAGACAGACCCACAACCTGCCGGTATTATCCCCTGGGGGTTGCTTCGCTGAGTCACAAGGACGGCGCTGAAGATGGATTCTATTTCTTCATCCATGAGCCCCACTGTCTGGGGTTTGAAGAGGACAAAGAATGGACCATCCGTGAATGGCGGAAAGACCAGGGCGTTGATATTCATGACGAGATCAATGCCGATTGGACCGATTTGTTGGTGCGGAAGCGATCCTTTCCTCCCAATCTAAAGCTTATTGAAGAAAGCAAACACATGTTTTTTTTGGTCAGCTATAATATCGATAAATTTAAAGCCTTTGTTTTTGAAACCTCGTTTCTGGATCGTTATGATATTGATGCGGATACCGTGGAAAAGATCAAAGCAGACGACATCGAACTTTTAAAATTTGGTTTGAAATGGCTGAAAGATGTTCTGTTTAAAGAAGGGAGTTTTCGGTTGAAGGAAGATGCGGGCGCCTCGAAACCCTAGCCGTGGTTTCAAAACGTATCCGGTTGTTTTTTCGAAAGCCTTTAAAAACAACACTGCCGGGTACCGGCTGAAGGGCATAACGGCACCCGGCATCTAACGGTTGCGCATCAATAATTTTCGTAAAAAAGTCCCGCCCATGTGGCCGGATCGTTCAGGCGCGCCTCGATGTCGACATTGAAAAATTCAGCGACCGGTTGAAATATTTCCGGGGTGTCGGCCTGTACTTTTCGGGCGGCGTCAAGAACCTTTTCGAGTCCGTTTCGTGTCATTTTTCCTAAGGGTTGCCTGCATCCACCCGAGGGCATTCCCAGGATTGACATGAGGGTCTTAAAGCCCAGGGGATTTCTGGCACGGCATTTCACTTCCCCAAAGGGTGTTTTTTCCATGGTTGTAATGGTGACCAGATCAAAAATGGGCTGTATGGCAAGAAGCAGCTTCCGGGCTTCAGACGTGTTCCCTTCTTGCAGAAGGCGGACCATGTCCGATACCGCTTTTGGAATGACATTGGACGCGACAGAAATTACCCCCGAGGCGTTTATAGCGGTGTTCGTCATCATCTCGAACGTCAGCCCGTCATCCCCGGACAGTATGGTGAAATCCGGCCCGCAGCATTTTCGGGTGTGTTTCATGTTCTCGAGATTTCCCGTGGCTTCTTTAACCGTATTGACATTGTCGAACTCTTGGTTCAACAGGGCCAGATCTTCGGGCAGCAGTTGTGCACCGGTTCGGCCGGGGATGACATACGGAATGATTTCAATGCCCGGTGCAGCCTGGGCAATGGGGGCAACATATTCCTTGCGTATTTCAAGAGAACTGGGGCCGTTGTAGTATGGATCTACCAACAGGGCTGCGTCGGCACCCACTGCGAGGGCATGTTGGGTCCCCGCTAGAGATTCCTTGGTATTGTTGCTTCCCACACCGGCAATACAAAGACATTTACCCTTTGTTTTTTTCGCAACGGCTTCAATGGCCCGGTTATGTTCATCCCAGGTCAAAACAGGGCTTTCTCCGGTGGTTCCAACAGCCAGTATTCCGGTAATACCATTTTTTATCTGAAAATCCGAAAGGTTGTCCAACCCTTCATAGTCGACAGCATCGTCTTTAAACGGTGTGACAACTGCTGTGAAACATCCTGCGATCATAACATCCCCCTTTTTATCCGAATGGTTG
>JAHECI010000406.1 GCA_024641825.1 Desulfobacterales bacterium
CGCTCGTCCACGGAAATCTCGGGCATTTCGGCTCTTTCAGACGGCACGTCGCCAAAAGGAATGATATAGCGTTTTTCTTTTTCGTAGATCATTTACCTGCTCCTAAGATACGCATGAATGCCTTCGGCTGCCCGCTTTCCGCCGGCAACGGCACGGATGGCGATATCCGGGCCGGTGACCACATCTCCTCCGGCAAACACCCCGGAAAGATTGGTCTCACCGGTTTCTTCATCAATTTCAAAAGTATTCCATCGGGACAGTTTAAGTTCATGCCCCTTATCCAGAAAGCTCAAATCCGTCCCCTGGCTGATGGCCGGAACAATGGTCTGGGCATCGATGACATATTCAGAGCCCTTGACAGGCACCGGTCGCCTGCGGCCGGATGCATCCGGTTCTCCCAGCTCCATCTTGATGCACTTCATTCCCGTGACCTTGCCGTTTTGGCCCAGAATCTCCACCGGTGCGGCCAGGTATTGAAGAATCACCCCTTCATGCTCGGCGGCATCGATTTCCCAAGGGTTGGCCGGCATCTCTTTTTTGGTTCTGCGATACAGGATGTAGACCTCGTCAAACCCCATTCGCCAGCCCACACGGGCCGAATCAATGGCCGCATTCCCGCCGCCAATGACAATGAGCTTTCCTTTGGCTTCGGGCAGATTGCCCAAGGCCTGTTCTCTTAAAAAGGTTACACAGTCCACGATACCGTCATAGTCGTCTTCCCCGGGAATTCGCAACTTCAACCCCTGATGACAGCCGGCGCCGATAAAGATCGCATCATACGCGTTTCTCAAATCTTCAAAGGCGATGTCTTTTCCGATACGGGTGTTGTATTGAATGTCCACTCCCATGTTGCAGATGAGATCCACCTCCCGTTGAAGGAGCTTTTTGGGAAGGCGATATTCCGGGATGCCCACCCAGAGATAGCCGCCGGGAACCGGCAATGCCTCGAATATTTTGATGTGTTCATATCCCATTTTCGCCAGATCATAGGCGCAGGTCAAGCCGGCAGGGCCTGCGCCGACGATGGCGATCTTTTCCGGGTACTTCTTTTCAGACGTTTCATAGATGGGCTCAATTTCACGGTCGAGTTCTACATCCGCTGCATACCGCTTGAGAAAACAGATGCTGATGGGTTCGTCAAGATACTGCCGGTTACAGGCGGTCTCGCACGGGTGGGGACAGATACGGCCGATACTGCCGGGAAGGGGAAGTCTTTCTCGGATTTTGGAAAGAGACTCGATATATTTGCCATCGGCGATCAATCCGACATAGGCGCGGATGTCCAGATGCGCCGGACAGGTGGCCTGGCAGACCGGCATATCTTCTTTGTAAACATTGTATTCGCCGGTTGCCGGGTTGCAGTAGTCCACTGCCGTGCGAAACCCTAACCCTTCGTTAAAATCGTCGAACATGTTCACCGGACAGACCTTGATACAGGCCTTGCAGTCATTGCATTTGCTGTTGTCCACCCGCAGACTGTGCTTTAAGATCCGTGCGTGGATTTTTCCATTTTTCCGACGGATGGATTTGAGGTCGCTGTAAGTCAACACCTGAATATTCGGGTGAATGCGAACCTTGTCGAGATCCACGTTCACAAAGGCGTCTTGCGGTTGAATCAGGCGATCTCTGGGAATCCGCCCAGCACCCAGGGTGGGGAATTTCTCCACAAGGGTGACCTGCATGCCTGCCTCAGCCTTTTCAAGGGCAGCATGGATTCCTTCCGGACCCCCGCCGATAACCAATATATTTTTTTCTTCCACGGTCATTTACTCTCTAATACGTCATTTTTGGGATTTACTATCAAAATATCTGTACCGTCGTCTATTATTTGAAAAAAATAAAGTTTGAAGTGTGTAAAGTGAGCTAAAGTGACTAAAATTGAGATATCTTTTTATTTAATTGGCCTCGCCGGAGGCGAGTACCATAACTTTAGCTCACTTTAAACTTTAGGCATTTTAGGCACTTTTTATTAAATGAAAAATATACCCCGCTCTTTCAGTTTCTAAACAGCCAATTGATAGAGTGGCGTGCGCTCTTCTACCCTATCCATCCGGATCATCTCTTTTCTAACAAGGGAAGTGACATATCGAAACACCCTTTCCGAAGGAATGGCCAGATCTTTAGCCAGATCCTTGACCGACCGGGCGCCCTCTTCCAGTTTGCCGAGAATCTCCTGCACCTCGGTTTCTTCCACAATGATCATATCGATAGCGCGATTGAATTCATGTTTTGTAAAAATCTCGCCGTAAATGTTTCCGGATTCAAGAAAAGGGGTCCGCTTTCCGATGACCCACCGGATCTTTTCTCCGGCCAGCACGGCCTCGGCCATTTTCAGCTTTTCAAAAATTTCCGGCGCTTTCAATGGATCCCCGCCTTCACCGATGGGACCAAGTTCTATTATTTTGGCGTCAAACTCGGACACGAGCCGGACAAAGACAGCCGCCTCTCCGGAGGAACATTGTCGAAAGGCAAGGCGTTCTTTATTGACACCGATATATTCCAGAAGTTTTCGCGTGATATCGATTTTGGCCTGTGCCTGATAGTTGCCGGTAATGTAGTGACAGTCCCCGAAATGGCAGCCCACCACCATAAGACCGTCCAGCCCTTTTTTAAAAGCCCTGGCCACCGCCGCCGGGTCCATGCGGCCGGTGCACATAAGTCGAACGATCTTGATCTCAGGGGTATATTGCAGCCTGGAAACTCCAGCCAGATCAGCGGCGGAGTAACCTCACCATGTACAGCAGAACGTCAGGATTTTGGGATTAAACATTTTTCAAATTCTCTCTATTTCAAGTATTACCAACCAACTGTTATTAAACCATTTAACGATTCAACGATTTAACCACTCGACTATTCCAGAAACGCTTCGATCTGGGCGTCGATCTGCTCATCAGTAAAAGAATTGATGGACAGTGCATGCTGATAGCAGGTGGCCGCACACACCCCGCATCCCTTGCATGCCACATCGATGACATGGACC
>JAHECI010000083.1 GCA_024641825.1 Desulfobacterales bacterium
TTTAAAAAACATATTAAAAAAATCGACACTTTTATTAAACAGTTGTTATATCAATGTGTCAACTAAAAATTTATTACCCATGCCTTGCAAATATTTTTATCTTGCATTATGATCGATCAGCTTGTAAAAAAACAGATTTTTCTCTGTTTTTAAAGCGATCCGATTTTCTTTCGTCATTGGAACTCCCCCGCCGCCCCGCAGAGACGGGATCGCCGCCGTACTCCGACAAGCGGACGGGGTATTGAACATTATAATAAATAGTGTGATCATTGAAACCCATCGACCACAAAATAACCCGGAATACACCGGTGGCCATTATAGGGTTGGGGTGTCTCTTTCCCAAATCACCGGGAGTGAAAGCTTACTGGCGGCTCCTTTTTAATGGTGAAGATGCTATCATCGACGTGCCGGAAACCCACTGGGCATCAGAAGATTTTTTTGACGAAGATCCCAAAAAACCCGATCATGTTTACTGCAGAAAGGGCGGATTTATTTCCCCCACGGCCTTTGATCCCACCGAATTCGGAATTCCGCCGTCTTCCCTTGAAGCCACCGACACCTCTCAGCTCCTTGGCCTGATCACCGCAAAAAAAGCCCTCGAAGATTCAGGATACGGAGAAAAGGGAAATTTTAACCATGGCAGAACCAGTGTCATACTCGGCGTAACCGGGACACAGGAGTTGGTGATCCCTCTGGGGGCAAGGCTCGGCCATCCAATATGGCGACGCGCCCTTGAAGATTCAGGAATCTCTCCAGAAAAAACCGAGGAGATCGTTCAAAAAATATCCGATTCATATGTGTCATGGCAGGAAAACTCATTCCCGGGGCTGTTGGGAAATGTCGTTTCCGGAAGGATATGCAATCGCCTCGACCTCGGCGGTACGAACTGCGTCGTGGATGCCGCCTGTGCAAGCTCCCTGAGTGCCGTCCATCTGGGGGTAATGGAGCTCATTTCAGAAAAAAGCGATATGGTGATCACCGGTGGCGTCGACATGCTCAACGACATCTTCATGCACATGTGCTTTTCCAAGACCATGGTTCTCTCGCCCACCGGGGATGCCCGGCCGTTTTCAAAAGATGCGGATGGGACCGTGCTCGGTGAGGGGATCGGGCTGTTTGTCCTTAAACGGCTCGAAGATGCTGAAAGAGACGGCGACAAAATTTATGCGGTCATCAAAGGGGTCGGATCATCAAGCGACGGAAAATCACAGAGCATATATTCGCCCAGAGCCGAAGGACAGACCAAGGCCCTGAAGACAGCCTATGACCAAGCCGGTGTAGACCCGGCAACCATCGAGCTCATAGAAGCCCACGGCACCGGCACCATCGTCGGTGATGAAGTAGAATTTAAGGCGTTAAAGGGTCTTTTCGAGCAATCCGGCAAAGACAAAAAATGGTGTGCCCTCGGGTCTGTAAAATCGATGATCGGCCATACCAAGGCCGCTGCCGGCGCTGCAGGACTCATGAAGGCGGTACTCTCCGTTTATAACAAAGCGCTGTTGCCCACGCTGAAAGTCGGTACGCCGGATCCCAAACTGAATATCCATCAAAGCCCCTTCTATCTGAACACCCAGACCCGGCCCTGGTTTTCGAAAAAAGAGCATCCCCGCCGATCGGGCGTCAGCGCATTCGGTTTCGGCGGAAGCAATTTTCATGTATTGATCGAAGAATATCACAAACAAAAGCAGGAGATTTCCTGGGACGGATCTGTTGAAATTGCGGCCCTGTCAGCTCAAAAACATCACGAACTCAGCGGGCTTCTGAACCGCTTTAAAACTTCCCTTGGCCACCGCCCAACACATGAAGATATTTCGGCGGCGGCAGCAAAAACAAGAAAGGATTTTTCCTTCTCGGAACCCTACAGGCTTTTGCTGGTCTTTGAACCCACAACAGACCTTGGAGCCCTTTGTGACCGTGCATCCCATGCCCTTGAAACCAAGCCTGCCCAGAGGGCATGGAACCTTGGGAATATTTTTTATGGCGGTCCTGAACCCTCCGGGAAAACAGCCTTTATCTTCCCCGGACAGGGAAGTCAATATGTGGGTATGGGCCGTGACTTGGTCTGTTGTTTCCCGGAGGCATTCAGCGTTCTGGAACAGGCAAACGAAGCATTCGACAACCATGGATGCTTAACGGATATTATCTACCCGTTTCCTGCTGAAACCGAAACAGAAAAGCACGGTCAGCAGGAAACTCTCCGAAAGACGGATCACGCGCAACCGGCCATTGGCGCTGTCAGCGTCGCAATGCTGAAAACCCTTCAAGGATTCGGCCTCAAACCCGATGCCACATGCGGTCACAGCTATGGCGAGCTTTCAGCCCTTTATGCCGCCGACTGGATCGATCTGGATACCTTATTGGTCCTTTCCATCACCCGGGGCCGTTTGATGGCCACGGCGGGCATGGCCGACGGTGGAAATAACGGCGGTATGCTCGCTGTAAAAGGGCCCCTTGATGAACTGGACCATCTGATTCAAACCACCGATACCGGCGTCATCCTGGCAAACCGTAACAGCCCCGACCAGGGGGTTCTGTCAGGGTCCCTCCCTGCCATTGCCCGGGCAGAAAAACTATGTAAACAGAATGGATTTAAAACCATAAAGCTGCCGGTTTCCGCCGCCTTTCACAGCAGTCTGGTCCAAGAGGCCCAAAAGCCTTTTATCCAGGCCTTGGAAAAGATCGACATTTCCCCTTCAGATATCCCGGTGTTTTCCAATACCACCGGCAAGGCCTACCCGGATGATCCTGAAAAGGCAAAAAAACTATTGGGCGATCACCTGTTATCCCCTGTCAACTTTATAAGCGAAATTAAGAACCTGTATAAAATGGGGGTGCGGACCTTTGTCGAAGTCGGCCCCAAATCGGTTTTGACCGGCCTTGTGAAATCGATTTTAAACCATCAATCTTTTCACGCAATTTCCCTTGACGGTTCCTTGGGAAAGCGGTCCGGAATCACGGACCTTGCCAGAACGTTGTGTCATCTTGCATCCCTGGGCCATCCCGTCGATTTAAGCCAATGGGAATCACCGGTAAAGGAAACGAGAAAACCCCTCATGAACATTCCGATTTCCGGTGTAAACTATCGAAGCCCCGACACAGGGGAAACGGGCCGGAAACCCAAAGTCAAACACCAGATCCCGGAAGCAAGGGACGCAAACCCAGAAGCCGAAAGATCGGCCATGGAAACAGAAAATTTACCACCGAACCCGACATCGGATCATTCGGTGAACACCCCGGAGAATCGAAGATCTTTCCCGAGTGAAATACAAAATAATCTAAACACCATGAAAAACACACCCCAACACGCCCATTTTATATCAGATGCATTAAAGGTCGTGCACGAAGGCCTTAAATCGATGCAGACCATTCAGATGCAGACCGCCGAAGCCCATCAAAAGTTTTTGGAGACCCAAACCCAGGCCGCAAAAACACTGCAAAACATGATGGAAAACACCCAGCGTTTGGCCGAAGCGTCCATGGGGATCAAAACAGAGATCCAGGCTTCGGATTTTTTCGTTGAAAGACCCAAAACAAAGATGCCGGGCATGGACAGAACCCCGGCCGATTTTCCTAAGACCGTCGGCGATCTGCAACCCTCTGATCCGCCGGTTGCCATGACGACGGCGCCGGGTTCTTCTGCAGAATCTGTTCTTTCCGACCCGAATGAAACTGCAGTTGCCTTTGAAGAACCCGATTTAACATCCGCCGGTGCTGAGCTAAAGCCATCGGATGATCGTCGAGAAGAGATCGCGCATAGCTTGCTGGACATCGTCAGTCGTCTGACCGGCTATCCCTTGGAAATGCTCGCCCTGGACATGGACATCGAAGCCGACCTCGGCATCGATTCCATCAAACGGGTGGAAATACTCTCCACACTCGAGGAAAAAATCCCCGGTCTTCCGCAGGTTCCCCCGGAACTCATGGGCAGCCTTAAAACACTCGCCCAGATCGTGGCCTATCTTTCGACAGCACCCAACAGCGGATCGGACTCGCCTTTGGAAACCAAAGATTCCGGAATGTCGAGAATAGACCCCAGTGATCCAAAAACAGCACCCACAGCTCCCCCGGATCACTCGGATACCGTGACGGAATCCTTGGACAGGTTACCCGAAGACGATACCGGCTTTTCCCCGGAATATTTAGCCGCCCATATCGGAAGAAGAGTGGTGTCCATCGTCGACAGCCCCCGGGTTCAAAACAAACGCCTAAAGCTGCCGGCCACCGGCACCGTATATATCACCGATGATACCACCGGCCTTTCACACGCCATTGCCGATGGATTTGCATCGTTGAACATCAACGCAGAGGTGATATCCGATGAAATACGATCCGATATCGTCAACGGCCACTTGCGTTTAGAAAATGCGGCCGGCCTGGTCATCGTGGCGGGGAATATGCCCCACGATCATCGTTTCCTAAAAGATGCCTTTGCACTGACCCGTGGCATGGCATTGGATCTTCTCGAGTCCGGCGCACAAGACGGGGCCCTGTTTGCCACCATCACCCGACTCGACGGTGCTTTCGGCTTTAAAGGCCGGGGTATGGCAGATCCCCTCCAGGGGGGTCTTGCCGGTCTTGCCAAAACCGCCGCCATGGAATGGGAAAATGTCCGCTGCCGTGCCATCGACATCGCTCCGGACTGGAAGGAGCCGGCCCAAATCGCAAAGGCTGTTGTGGCCGAACTCCTGAACGCCGATGGTCCAGGGCCGGTTGAAGTCGGCCTCAATGCCGGATCACGATGGACACTGGCCCTTGAAGCCGCCCCCTATCCCCAAGGGGAAATCGCCCTCGATCCGGGAGATGTTGTTGTGATTACCGGCGGCGCCAGGGGCGTCACGGCTTCAGCAGCCTGTGCCCTTGCAAAACATGCAAAACCGACCCTTATCCTCCTGGGCCGTTCTTTACATCCAACCCCCGAGCCTGAATGGCTGGCGGCCGTCCACGATGAAGCTGCGATTAAAAAGGCCATCCTTGAAAACGAATTCAGGGACAATCTTCCAATACCGATTCAGTTGGAAACGGCGTACAAAAAATACATGTCAAATCGCGAGATCATCCATAGCCTGGAAAAAATCAGAAAGGTCGGTGCCAACGTGCGCTATTACTCGGTGGATGTTCGCGATTTGGATGGCGTCAGTTCCGTTCTAAATGATGTGCGATCCGAGTACGGCCCCGTAAAAGCGCTTGTCCACGGCGCAGGCGTCCTCAATGATCGCCGGATCACCGATAAAACCGCCGAGCAATTCGACACTGTTTTCGATCCCAAAGTCCAGGGGCTGGGGGTTCTTCTTGAGGCCACAAAAAAAGATCCCCTCAAATACCTGGTGCTCTTCTCCTCGGTTACCGCCAGAATCGGAAACAAGGGACAGGCAGATTATGCTATGGCCAATGAAGCGTTGAATAAAATCGCCCAGCAAGAATCGATCCAACGTCCGGATTGCCGGGTGGTTTCCATCAACTGGGGGCCCTGGGACGGGGGAATGGTCTGTTCGGCTTTAAAACAAAAATTTGAAAAAGACGGCGTTCAATTGATTCCGGTGGATGCCGGTGCCATGTGCTTGGTTTACGAAATGATGGGGAACACCCCTTCGCCCGTAGAAGTGGTTGTGGGTGCAAATATACTCCCGCAAAACGCCCTGGAAGCCTGCCAACCCGCCAGGTCGGATCTAGAACAACCGGTTTTTTTGAATAAAAATGAAAAACTTTTCCTGACCTTTCAGCGTGAAATCGATTTGGATCGGTTCCCGATCCTCGGCGCACACATCCTGGACGGGAAACCGGTGGTCCCGTTTGCCCTGATTGCCGAGTGGCTGGGCCACGGGGCGCTCCATGAAAATCCGGGTCTTTCGCTTCAAGGTTTGGATAACATGCGCATTTTTCACGGCATCATTCTCGAGCAGGAAAAGAAGCGGATCCGTCTAATGGCCGGCAAGGCCAGGAAAAATGGTTCGATATTCGAAGTGGATGTTGAAATCAGAAACGGCATTAAAGACGGCGTGGAAATGATTCATTCAGGGGCCACGGCGATTTTAACCGATCAATTGGTGCCACCGCCCCATTTTAACGCTTTCAATCACATCGGCCCGAATAGCTACTCAAGAAGCATCGACGAAATATACGAGAAAATTCTGTTCCACGGGATTGAACTCCGTGGAATCCAGGAAATAGTGGGGTATTCATCCCAATCCATATCGGCCCGGATTGCTTCGGCGCCATCACCGGCCCGGTGGATGACCGATCCATTGAGAAGCCGATGGATCGCCGATCCCCTGGTTTTCGATTGTGCATGTCAGATGGCGATCATATGGTGCTTTGAAGAACGCGGAATGGTGTCACTGCCGAGCTACAGCGCCAGTTATCGCCAGTATCGCGATAGGTTTCCTTCAGAGGGCGTGACTGCGGTTCTCGAGGTCAAAGAAGCCACCGATCATATCATGACGGGAGATTTTACGTTCCTTGATGCCGACAACGTTGTCGTGGCCACGCTAACCGGGTACGAGGCGGTCATGGATGCATCACTCTCCAGGGCATTCAAGCCCGAATGTGCCGCATAAGTCTGAAAGACGTTTTTTCAACTTTGGCATTCGGTTGGCCCATTAAGAAAGCCTTATCCCGGGTCATCAACAAATGATGGCCCAACGAGAAGTTCTCTGTGTTTGGGTGTCCCCTTTCGCGGGTATGGGGAAAATTTGGGACAGCCTTCGTTATTTTCCCCTCAAAATTTTTTTTGATCTTCTTTACGGGAAATTCGATCCGTATGTTTTTTGCCGTGCCTGGGCGGCGGCCTTGAGAACATCCACATGAACGTCCACATAATCATAGACCCGGGCGGTCCGCTTGCCGGGTGCAGGCCGAAGGACCCGGCCCAGGTATTGCAGCACCCGTCCTCTGAATTTTATTGGTGTTGCCAAAAACAAGGGCGACAAATCCTTGCGATCAAACCCTTCTCCGACAAGTTGACCGGTGGCGATCAAGACCTTGACGTCTCCCTGATCCAAACGGTCGAGGACCGCCCGCCGCTCGCTGCCGCTGAGATCGCCGGTTAAAAGTTCAGACGATATTTTGTATCGGTATCGCAACAGTGCCTGGAGGGTTTCACAGTGTTTTTTCCGGTCTGAAAGTACCAGGCAGACCCCGTCGTTATTCTGAACTTCTTTTTCAATGTCCGATGCGATCAGTCGATTTCTTCGGTCGTCCATGACAAGTTCCGACAGCATCTTGCTGTATTCGTTCACCGGATCATAATAGGGTTTGAAGTCCGTCTCCCGGACAACGATCTCCGCAGCCAAAACATCCCCGCTTTCGACCAGGCGGCGTTGATCGATCTTATGATGCACGTCACCCAAATGCCAGAATATCAGTCTTGACAGATTGTCCCTGCGGAAGGGCGTTGCCGACAGCCCCAGCATATACCTGGAATCAAATTCGGTCACCGCTTCGGTAAAGGTTCTGCTCGGACACCGATGACACTCGTCGACAATCAAAAATCCGATGTGTTTCGACACGTCCTCGGCACACTTATACAGGGTCTGAACCAAAGCCACTGTCATCTTTTCGCCCATTTTTACTTTGCCGCCGCCGATAAAACCGACGTCATCCCCGGGAATCCCCAAGAACTGGCCGATCCGATCGATCCATTGATAGGCCAGATCCTTGGTATGCACCACAATCAAGGCCGGCTGCTTTCGACGGACGATCATGTACAGCGCCATAACGGTTTTCCCGCTACCGGTGGGTGCGTTCAAGGTACCGAAATCCCGTGAAATCATCGTCCGAACCGCTTTTTGCTGAAACGGCTTTAATTGCCCGGCA
The DNA here is from genome assembly GCA_024641825.1 of Desulfobacterales bacterium. Lineage (GTDB taxonomy): Bacteria > Desulfobacterota > Desulfobacteria > Desulfobacterales > UBA11574 > JAAXQD01. Next base: position 7,813 of record JAHECI010000083.1, read on the forward strand.
AATTTGAAATTAACCGGTGTTCGGGTGCCTCTTTGGTCGTCGATGTCATAGGTTACGCCCCGGCGCCGGCACAGCAACAGCAACTGCCGCATATAGCCCCTGGGGATCCACAGACCGCCGCCCCGAATTTTATCAAAAAACTTCAACATTTTAGGGGTGCCCTGGTTCCAGCGGCCCATCCGCTCATTCTCCAGCCATTTGGGGTTCGGAAATGTCAGTGTGCCCGTCAAGTTGGCGTATATTTCCGGAGGAATATCGGATAGACGGAGCGTGTTGGTCAGAATGATCTTCAAAGGACTGTCCCTCATCAACTGTTTCTTTGAGTATTATATTTATAGCAACCCACCCAGGCAATCGGGTTAAACGCATTATACCCCATTTGACGGCGTATGCCAATGGCTGGTAACTTTATGAAAATCATCCAAGCCAACGGATAAAACCCACAACGAACCCCACCAGTTTCGAACCCGAACTGTTGCAAAATCTCATCCTATATCTCCTCCTATAAGGATGATCGCCGTGGCTTTTCTGAAAGACCATATGTTTTTCCGCCTCTGGAGGACTTGTGAAAAGCACCTGTTTCGCAGTGCTCGGATATTTATCGTACCATTTTTTTTGTTTTTAAAGTTCAATTGTGCTACAATTCATCCACTTACCCCAAGTCAATTATAACGCTCTGAAGCCCCAAAAGGAGGGATTTCCCCTTGGCTACAACAAGCTTGCGGAGAACGCGTTCGCTCTTGACGTCCAAATCAACGCCCCCCCGTAAAACGGGTGGCTTGAATTTTCGGCCATGGGCCGTAAAAGCAAAAGCACGTGAGTGCTTCAATCGTTGAATTTGCTACCGGGTGCAAATCACCCGGTTTTTGGCAAAAATAAAGTCTAAAATATGATTCGATTTCAGGTGGTTGTCGAGAAGCACCCCGACATTTAGAGGGGGGGGTATCCAGATAAATTAAAAAGGTTGTGGCGGTTTAGAAAGATACACACGAATCTGCTTGAGTCCATGTAAAATCGGCCACCCAATTTCATTTCGATCTATCCGCAAAAACGGTCGGCGTCCGGGAACCGGACCTGCCGACAACTCCGATAGAGGAGATAGATAATGGGAAAAATACTGGTTGTAGATGACGAACAGGGCATACGGATAACGCTGAAGGAATTCCTCAAAGAAGCGGGATATGAGGTCCATATTGCCGAGAATGCTGATGCTGCAATAAAATTATTGCGTCAGATCGAATTCGATGTGGTGCTTTCCGATATTATCCTTCCCCGTGTGACCGGAGTGGATCTACTCAAGGCCATACGGGAGGCCGCACCCCACGTGAAGGTCATCATGATGACCGGTGAACCGACGGTGGAAACCGCCGCCGAATCTCTGCGGTCCGGGGCATTCGATTATTTATTCAAACCCATTTCCAAAGACGTGGTCTTGAAAATAGTCAGAAATGCACTGAACGTCAAAATCCTTGAAGACGATAAAAGACGACTTGAAGAAGACAATCGAAGATATCAAGAAAATCTGGAACATTTAGTCGGAGAACGGACAAAAGCTTTACGGGACGTTGAAAAGCGCTCACGGACCATACTTGATTCCATACCGGTAGGGGTTGTTACCATTGACATGGAAACCCACAAGATCACGGATGTGAATCCTTTCGCCGCTAGGATATTAGCCCTTCCCAAGGAACAGATCATCGGCACCAAATGCTATCGTTTTATCTGTCCTGCACAAGAGGGGGGCTGTCCAGTTACGGACCAGGGTGAAAAGATAGAAAATTCAGAGAGTGTCATGCTTCTTGAAGACGGAGATAAAATTCCCGTTCTAAGAACCGTCAGCCGTTTAATGTTAGGAAAGCGAGAGTATCTGCTGGAAAGCTTCGTCGATTTAACCGATAGAAAAAAACTTGAAGAACAACTTCAACAAGCCCAAAAGATGGAAGCCATCGGCACGCTGGCCGGGGGTATTGCCCATGATTTCAACAACATGCTCACCAGCATTCTGGGGAACACTGAATTGGCAATGACGAGAATCGACGGGGATGACACCCTTCTCGAAGAGATAAAAGAGATTAAAAATGCCGGGGAGCGCGCTGCTGCATTGACACGTCAGCTTCTTATCTTCAGCCGGAAACAGATTATTCAGCCCCGAGTTCTGAATTTAAATGAAATAATTTCAGATATTTATAAGATGCTTGTTCGAATGATCGAAGAGCATATCGAGCTAAAAACGAATTATGCTCCCGATTTACAGTCTGTCAAGATAGACCCCACCCAGATTGAGCAGGTGATTTTCAACTTGGCGGCCAACGCCAGAGACGCCATGCCCTCAGGGGGCATCCTCACCATAAAAACAGAAAATCTGGTATTAAATGAAGATCATTTCCACAGGGCTTTAAACGACACCGCGCCCGGGCCTTATATAAAACTGACCATCAGCGATACCGGTGTCGGGATGGACCCAGAGACCCAGACCCATATTTTTGAACCGTTTTTTACCACCAAAGGCATCGGCAAAGGTACCGGATTGGGGATGTCGACGGTGTACGGAATCGTCAAACAAAATGCCGGCTTTATTCAAGTCGACAGTAAAAAGGGACGGGGCACCACCTTTGAGATCTATCTGCCGGTAGCCGAGGGCGGCACAACATCGGAAGCCAAAAAAAGGCCTTTCCATGAAGTGTCTTCAGGCTCGGAACGCGTCTTGGTTGTGGAAGACGATCATTCGCTCCGGAAGTTGGTCCGCAACGTTCTCGAAAAATATGGCTACCAGGTCCTGGAAGCACCCAATGGCGAAGAGGCTTTAAAAGTTGTTGCGAAAAACGAAAGACCGATACATCTTTTGGTCACCGATGTGGTAATGCCGGGTATGGGCGGCAGAGAGTTGGCTGAACGCCTGCAATCCCAACAGCCTGACATCAAGGTTCTTTTCATGTCAGGGTATATGGATCAGACCATATCCTATCAGGATCTATTGGCGGCTGAATTGAATTTTATTGAAAAGCCGTTTTCTCCCCAGAAATTGGCCAATAAAGTCCGTGAAATATTGGATAAGACTTGATGCGTCTCCCGAAATTTCAATCTATTATAATGAAGCTCGTTGCCGCCTTTCGGTAGGCACGACCCAGCCTATGGAAATCGGAACCGGTCTGGGGACATCCTATGGGAAGAAAATACGAAATTCCGCTGTTGAAAGATCATCACACCCATACCTCCATTTATGCTTCTTTGGGCGACTGCATCGATTTGAGCGCTGTTCGGGATAAAAAAATAGCCCTCTCATTGATGACG
>JAHECI010000407.1 GCA_024641825.1 Desulfobacterales bacterium
GATTCCGATCCAGGGTGGTTATCGGATACCCGAGAATTTTTTCAACGTTTCTTAATGGCAAAGGCGGGTTCCTGGTTACGGGTTACGAGTTGCGAGTTAAGGGTTCAGTTATCTGTTAATAGTTATCCGTTATCTGACTACTGCCCTATGTCCTTTCCCTTCTGTCCTCTGATCTCTGCCTGCTGCGCCAATTATCTTATATGTTCTTTGATTTATCATTTTAAAAAATTTGCGTTAATCCGCGTAATCTTCGGATAGCGTTTTTGTCGTTCTCTAATGGCCGCCTGATAGATTTTCATCAGGATTTCGTAATTGACGGCGGCGGTATATTTTTCTTCAAAATCGGCCCGCGCCTTGCGGCCCATGGCAGACAGCTTTTCGGGTTGGCGCCAGAGTTTTTGCAACACCCCCAAAAGATCTTTGGTGTTTCCCGGTTCGAACAACACGCCGTTTTGGCCGTCTTCTACGAGATACGGCAATGATCCGAGTCTGGAAGCGACCACGGGCACGCCCAGAGCAAATGCTTCCCGGATGACCATGGGAAACCCTTCATAACACAAAGAGGGCAGAACGAGGAGGCTGGCCCGGGCCATCTTTTCTTGAGTCTTCTCAAAAGACAGGTACCCGTGAAATCGTAATTTTTGGCTCAGCCCCGGCTGACGGGCCGATGCCTCGAGTTTCATCCGTTCAGGGCCATCACCGATCAATTCAAGCAACGGTGCTGTATCTCCCCACAGCTTCCAGGCGTCTATAAGCAGGTTCACTCCTTTTTCAGGACCCAAACGGCCCACAAACACAACCGTAGAGGTATGCTTTTCCCATGGCAAAGGCTCGGGGGGATCCGGATAAAAATGGGGCTTGTTGTGCATCCGCTCTTTGGGCAATCCAGCATCGGCCATTTTGCTCCGTTGAAAATCCGTCAGCGGGATAAAGGCATCCACATCCTTGTGCCAGGTGTCCACTTTGTTGTGAAAGGCGATCATAAGGGACAGGGGCAGGGTGGCCATGCGACTGTTCCGATAGCAGCCATAACTCAGCGATGGAATCACGCTTTGTTTGTCCAGACACTCGGTGCAGGGTGTGATGTTTCGCATGGGAATTCCGGCAGCGCAGAAGATACGGTAATTGTGCAGGGTCAGTACGGTTGCGGTTTTCATTCCCCGGGCGGCCCTGAGAACCGCCGGGGACAGGAGGGGAAAGGTGTTGTGAGTATGCATCACATCCGGCTGTTCGACGTTTAATAAATCCACAAGTTTTTTAAAGGCAAATGGATTCCAGGGCGTTGCGAGAGCGCCTTTCACCGAACCGGCGAATCCCCGGTTCCTGATTTCATCGCTGTGGCGGGTAAATTCGATGACTTGATGACCGCGGTTTTGCAGCAGGTCCCGTTCAACTATATATACCGTATTTTCACCGCTGGGCGCTGAAGAACCGTAAAAATTGTGAACCAGAAGAATTTTCAAAGTGCAATTTTGAATGTTTGATGTTTAATTTTTAATGCTTAATTATGGTATCCGGTCGTTGTAATGAATTAGGTTATAGAGAGTGTTGTTTATAAACATATTGGTATAGTACGATAATCCTTTGTGAAAATTGGTATGTCTTTTCTCTGATGAGTTATTTTCTTGTTCAGAATTCCTTACAACCAGAGATTTTTTGAAACATACCGCAGGGACCTTTGATTGTTTTTCAGTCGTCTATCATTTCTTTATACGCAGGCATTTTTACCCAAAACATCCTTGGGACGAAATGGGTAATGCATCATCGGCTTTTTATCCAGGAGATTTCAAAATATTATAAACGGTTTTTCGAGATACTCCTAATTTTTTTGCAATTTCGAACTGTTTATAGCCACGAGCAGTTAGTTGCTCGACAATGAATTTTCTGGCTGTTTTGCTTTTAGGGTTCTTGGCGGAAAAACGTTTATTTTTCATATCTTCGATTTGTCTCTCCAGTGCTTCCATACTCAACAAATCCATTCCCGATGCGGATGATACATGTTTTTTGGAATCAACTTGTTTGAAAAGACGGGGAAACATTAAAACGAGTTTTGAACAAAATTTTTCGATGGCATCTTCCTGTTCCAGAACAGGTTCGGTTTCTATACCGCTGCCTTCCATTAACAATCGCCGGTATTCTTTCTTTTTTTCCTGCTTTCCTTTGGAAAGCAGCCCTAAAATAAAACTCGGGTCAACGAACGATTTGGGAGCATCATCCTCACAAAATAGACGGACCGAGGACCAGCGATATAGTCTCGGATCTTCCTCAATTTCTGCCTTTACAGGATTTAAGTGTATATACAACGACGCAGCCAGCAGATATCTGTCATCGAAACAAACAGCCTGTCTGTATGGACCGCCGAAAAGGTGGCCTTTTCTTTCATACCTGCGATTGAACCATCTGGCATAGCGTGCAAACAGGTCACGCATTGCATCATACAGGTTCTCTTCATTTGGGCTGAGTAATAGGTGAACATGATTTGGCATGAGGCAAAATGCAAATATTTTTAGAGAATATTTTCCAGAAATTTCCTTGAGGAGGCCCAGCATGAATAGATAGTCCTCGTCTTCAATAAACAAAGGATCCTTGCCTGCAGCCCTCTGCGTAATATGAGAAACAAGGGTCGGCACAGCCAGCTTTCGAGTTGATCGAAAATATCTGCTGATTTTTCCTTGTTGAATCAGATCGAGCGGGTCCATGGTATATCACCTGGAATAAAACGATAATGATTGCCAAAAATTTAACCTGCTATGATTATTACCCAAAACGTCCTTGGGACGAAATGGGTAATAAGAGCCTGTCAGATCTTGACTGAACCTGGTTAAAAAGAGAATACATTTTTACCCAAAACGTCCTTGGGATGAAATGGGTAAAGATGGGTTTTAGGTTTTTAATGATTCGGCGGCGTAGGCCAGGCCGAGGATGGTGAATTGGAGGTTTCCGTAATAAGATGAATAGAC
>JAHECI010000408.1 GCA_024641825.1 Desulfobacterales bacterium
GTCACAGACACCGTCGGATGGCCCTGACCGCCGTTCGCTTGGCAATCCTTTTATAAAATACTTGTAAGCGTTTAGTTTTTTGAAAATTGATCGCTTCAGATAGAATTAAATTTTTGCTGAAAAACAAAGAGGCTGAAAGTGAATCGCGAGGAAATGCTGGGCAGGATATCGGATCGAACCGACCCGTGGGATATGCTGATTATTGGCGGCGGCGCAACCGGTGTGGGCATTGCGGTGGACGCCGCTTCTCGGGGATATGACGTTCTGCTCCTGGAACAAAGCGATTTTGGAAAGGGAACATCCTCTAGAAGTACAAAGCTCATTCACGGGGGAGTGCGTTATCTCCAGCAAGGAAACGTCTCTCTGGTCATGGAAGCGCTGAGAGAACGCGGCATCCTTCGGAATAATGCACCCCATCTGGTACATGACCTGGCTTTTATCGTTCCCAACTACGATTGGTGGGAGGCGCCTTTTTACGGCATAGGGCTCAAGGTTTACGACATGCTGGCAGGCCGCTACGGTTTCGGGCCTTCTAAAATTCTCACAAAAGACGAAACCCTGGAACGAATTCCCACGATTAAACGCGACGGCTTGCGTGGCGGAATCATATACTACGACGGCCAGTTTGACGATGCCCGACTCCTCATTAACCTTGCCCGCACCGCATCGCATCAGGGCGCCGCCCTGTTGAACTACGCCCGCGTTGTCTCGTTGACCAGAGGCGGCGACGGCTTCATAAACGGCGTGATTTTTGAGGATCTTGAGGCCGGCACGGAACACAGGGTAAGATCAAGGGCGGTCATTAACGCAACCGGTCCATTCGCTGATCATATTTGTCGGATGGATGATCCGAACGCATTGCCGTTGATCTCACCCAGCCAGGGCATCCATCTGGTCTTCGACAAGTCTTTTCTGCCCGGCGGATCCGCCATAATGGTGCCGCATACCAAAGACGGCCGCGTGATGTTTGCCATTCCCTATCTGGGGGTCACGCTGGTGGGCACCACCGATACCCCCATCTTTAAAATCGAACTTGAACCTTGCCCCATGGCAGGGGAAATCGATTTCATCCTGGAAACCGCGGGAGAATACCTCGAGAAGGTCCCTTCCCGGGAAGACATTCTGAGCGTGTTTACGGGTATTCGTCCACTCGTCAAAACCGGTGACGAAAAAAACACCGCCGCTTTGTCCAGGGACCACATCATTCATATCTCCAATTCGGGACTGCTCACCATCGCGGGCGGTAAATGGACCACCTATCGTCTGATGGCGAAAATCTGCGTCAATTATGCACTCTCCCTCGCAGGCCTCGAATCGAAACCCTGCGTCACCAAGCAGCTCAATATTCACGGTTTTCACAACACGCCGGAAAAATTCGGAGAGTTTGCTCTTTACGGGTCCGATGCGCCGGCCATTCAAGATCTCATGCGTACGGATCCAATCCACAAAGAACAACTGCATCCTGCACTTCCGGCCCGTGTCGGAGAGGTCATCTGGGCCGTCCGATTCGAAGCGGCGCGCACCGTTGACGATGTCCTGGCCCGCCGGACACGCAGTCTGTTGCTGAATGCCCGTGCCGCGAGTGAAACAGCACCCAAAGTCGCTTCGATCATGGCCAAAGAACTGGGACGGGATCACAATTGGGAAAAAGAACAAACAGAATCTTTCCGAAAAATCAGCAAGCTTTATCTGCCGGGATAGCAAAAATATTGCTCTCGAAATAATCTTTTTTTTCTGTATAATATTTTAAAGGTGAAAACATGAAAAAAATATTTGATGGTAAAAAGACGGCAAAATTGGGCACGGAAAAGAATCCCGCTGTGGTTCATGTCAAAACAAAAAAACGAATGAAGGAAGTTGCCAAGATTTTTGAAGAAAACGACTGGAAATATAGAATTGAACTAGAGCGGGATAAACCGGAAGACATTACCGATTTAGAAATATTACTGAGTTGGCCAAGACCAACGGAAACCGAAAAGAAAGTCGGACGCAACGAGCCCTGCCCGTGTGGAAGCGGAAAGAAGTATAAAAAATGCTGTGGCAAATAAGCAGGAAAAGACTGTTTCAATGGAACCGAAAAGAGACGGTTCTCTAAAATTGACATGTAGGGTCATCAAATCTATATTTTAAAGTTATATATCCAAATAAGGCCATTATTAAGAACCCTCGATGAAGGAGAATAAATCATGAAAAAATGGATTTACATAGGGATCGGCGCGATAGTCGTTGTGGTCGCTATTATTATTTTCGGACTTTCAAACCTTGGCCCCATCATAAAACGTGCTGTTAATTCCTACGGACCCGAAATAACAAAAACAGAATTGCATGTGGATGATGTGGGCGTTTCTATTTTTTCGGGAGAAGCTAAAATTAAGCAATTTTTTCTCGGTAACCCTGCCGGATTCAACACACCGAGCGCCATGAAAGTCGGTTCGATACTTGTAAACGTCGACGAGAAATCCTTGACAAGCGATACAATTGTTATTGATAAAATCGAGGTGATAAGCCCTGATATTACATACGAAAAAAAGGGGCAAATCGATAATTTCAACACGATTTTAAAAAATATCACCAAAACTTCAAGCTCGGAAAAGGGTGAAAAAAAAGAGCCTGAAAAACAAGGCACCGGAAAAAAACTCATCATTCGAGATTTTATTGTAAAGCAAGGAAAAGTTAATTTGAATTTATCGGCATACGGAGTGGGGGATCAAAAAATCAGTGCAACCTTGCCTGATGTCCATCTTAAGGATATTGGAAAAAACAAGAATGGTGAATCACCGGCTGAAGCGTTTAAGGAAATATTCGCAGCTCTGTATGGAACCATCACTTCACCAGCTGTAACCGATGTTTTGAACAAAGAACTCTCTTCCATGGGCGTCAATTTAGATTCTCTTGGACAAGACGCGATAAAGAAATTAGGAGACACTATCGGTAAAGAAAAAGGGGTCGATGACATCGG
>JAHECI010000409.1 GCA_024641825.1 Desulfobacterales bacterium
ATGCCTGAGATTTTGTTTGTTTGTTCATAACCCAAAAGAGAATTTTGTGAAATTAAATGTCTCGGAATTTCTACAACTCAAGAAATCACGTATCTTTTATTCCAATTGGGGCAAAGCCCCAACGTTCCGTTAACAGACGATGACGAAGTCAACGGCTTCTTTTTGTCTTTCCCACTATCACGATTGCAGCGGTATATAAACTCAATTTTTCGTTTTTTTTACGGGGGTCTCAAAAATGCAGATTCCGTTCAAAAGCAAGTTTTTTCAGCCCAATACTCCAACACTCCAACACGCAATGCTTTTCCCCCACTCCTCCAGCACTCCATCATTCCGGCTGGCACATACGGTAGACTTCACCCCAGGAGGTGAAACCAACGCCGGATTTTCCACCGCGTGGCGGGATATAAGACGCGTCGGGTTTTTTACTTTTCTGGGCATGAAATATTCGGATCAGACCGCTCTTAAAAAACTCTCGGGGTCGATTTCGAAGTTGAAGGACAGGATTCTGGTGATGGCATTCAAGTTGTCCCGGAGCGCCGCTGTTTCGGAAGGAAGCAGCGGACGGTCTTGGGCCATCGATCGGATGGTAATGGCAAGACCCTGAACCCGCTGACGGAACTCGCGGGCGGGAAGTATTGTTTCTTTGCCGGGACTGCCTAAAGATTCATCGGGGCTGTGGTGTTTAGAAACGATCGGTGTGTCGAAAAGCGTCAGGGACCCATAAAAAACGTGGTTTGAATTTTCCGCCACCGCCTGTTTCCTGAAGTCTCCCATCGGACAACGGCACAGACAGGCTTTGGCCATGATAATAAGGAGTTTCAATCTCGACAAGAAAACGTCGGCGTCACATGTTCCGTGGATCTCAACAGCTCCAGACGCCAAACGAATGGTTCGGCGTTTCCTGGAATCGATGGTCTTCATGGTATCCTCCGGGTTGAACGCAATATAGAAAAGAATAGACACAACGGGAAAAATATTGTCCGAATAAGAAGCAAAAATCGTGCAAACGCCGTTAAATTTAAGATGGTATCGTGTAAATCTTTAAATATTAAATGGTTAACCTATGCCAGTCCCCATGACGGTACATCTCAATTTTGGAAAAATGTGTGAAATAGGAACCAAACACCTCAAAAATCATGAAAAGATTTTCACAGTCGATGCCCCGGGGATCGGATCATTTTTACCCGGTAACCGGGGAAAAATGTCTCAAAAATGTCAAAAAATGACCCATACACTGCCCAATTTTGTCAATTTGCAGGGTGGGGAAAAATTGGGATTATTTTAACCCATTGAAAATAATTGCAAAAAAAAATTAATGACAGGGAATTATACTTGGCATGGTTTTAGCATATCTATAAATCGAAACAAAAAAATTCTCGAATGTGCGTGCATCTTTTCTGCTGGGCATCTTCAAAATAAAAACAAAACGCAAAGATTGCCCCAGTGTTAATAACGGCATTGCGGGAATCCCGGAAAATCGGTTGGGTTTTGTTGGCGAGGCAACCTATCTTCCCCACCTTCACATAGGGGCGATCCGTAAGGGTCGCCCTTTTTTTTGTAATATCTAAATACCCCCTGGTACGTCGTAACAGGCTTGCAACGCCCGCCGGTAAATTGGGGCTCGACTTGGCCCTTAATTTCAGGTTAAATTGGAGGCGGGTAGGGCGATGAGGGTGACCATTGCCTTGGCCACCAGTTTTTCTTGACCGTCGGATATGGAGAAGACTTCCGACTCTGAAACTTTGATCTTCCGGCCGTTGTTGACGACTTTTGAACGGCAGACCATGCGTTCGCCCACGGCGGGCTTGAAAAAATTAATTTTGAATTCGATGGTCAGGATTCGAAACGATTCGGAAACCGTCGTATAGGCGGCGTATCCGGCGGTGTGATCCGCCATGGTCGCGATCACGCCGGCGTGTACAAATCCGTCCTGCTGGCTGTGGACCGGCCGGATCTCGAGGCTGGATTCAAAAACTCCGTCGGCCACCACCCGTGGCTCGAAACCGCACGTTTCCGGAAACCCCTGGACATAATCTTTTTTTAAATATTCAATTCGTTCTGTGTTCATAAACGATTCTCCCTTTTTTCCATCCCTGTTTTCCCTGCACAGATCCGCATTTTTCTGACAGAAGATTCGAAAATAACCTTGCACAATTGGCCGGTAAAGATAAAGATAATTGTATGGATGATGCGCAATTTCGTCAACTCCTTAATCGATTTGAATTTTCCTGGTCAGGGTACCGCAAAGTCCGAAAAGGGGTTAAAAAGCGGGTTGGTCGGTATATGACAGCAGCCGGGTGCCGCACCATGGCGGCCTTTCTGGCGGAGCTCGAACAAAACCCTGAAACGAGACATGCGTGCGAACTCCTGATGACCGTGTCCATCAGTCGTTTTTTCCGGGACCGAAGATTCTGGGAGACCCTCGAAAAAACCCTGCTGCCGGAAATTATCCAAAGGCGCAACCAAAAAATTTCGGTCTGGTCGGCGGGATGCGCATGTGGAGATGAAGTCTACAGCTTCATGATCGTCTGGGATCGCCTCAGCAAGACCTGTTCCCATCTTCCGGATCTCGAGATGACAGCCACCGACCTGAATCCAACACATCTCCAGCGGGCCCGGGCTGGAATTTATTCCCACGGAAGTCTCAAAGAACTCACCCCGGAAATCCGATCCGAATATTTCAGGCAAACGCCGGGTAAAAAACTTTTCCAGGTGAAAGATCTCCTCAAAAAAGACATTTCCTGGAGAATTCACCACCTTCTGTCCGACCCTCCGGGGCGGGATTTTGACATGGTCTTTTTGCGGAACAGCGTCCTGACCTATTATGAAGAAAAACCGAAGAAAAGGGCGTTGGAAAAGGTGCTGTCGGGGCTTGTTCCCGGCGGGATCCTGATCATAGGGGCCCACGAATCGATCCCCTTTGAAACACCGGATCTTTCCGGGGTCGACCCGTATCCG
>JAHECI010000084.1 GCA_024641825.1 Desulfobacterales bacterium
CGACCATTGCCCGGGTTGCATATACATTGGGGACGTGGGGATAGACTTTCTGGGCAGACATGTCTTCAGTGGTTTCTCGTTCGATTTCATGTGTCATGCCGACTTTCAGTTCCTTGGACATTACGTATTCCTCCGTTAATGATAAAATTTAAAATTCAGCAACTCCACAAAACCTGTACTAAAGGAAAATCAATAACTGAATAATATTCTATTTTTTTGTTTCCAAGTCAACACTCATTTTCCCGACTCCCGGGGTTAACCCATTGGATTTCCCCACAGCGAAGCGACGGCGCATATCTCGTTCTAACCGAGTGGCTGTTTGAAGGGCTTTAGCACGCGTTAGAAATCACTAAAAAGGTTTGGGCAGTCCAAAAAATCTCCGGGCGTTTGCAGCGGTGATTTCCGCTGATTTTTCCGGCGGGCAGTCGAGCAGTTTTGCCAGGCAGGCCACAATGGTCTCGACAAATGCCGGTTCATTTCTGGGCGCATCGGGCCGGGGCGACAAGGCAGGACTGTCGGTTTCCGTAAGAATCCGCTCGGCGGGGATTGCCTTGGCGGTTTCCTGGAGGCCGGTATCCCCTAAAAGGAGCGCCGAAAAGGAGATGTAAAAACCCCGGTTGGCGATGCTCCTTGCTGTCTGTGTTGGCCCTGAAAAACAATGGAACATCACCGGAATACGGCTGCAAGACACCACCTCAAAGGCATCTGCTTCGGCGCGGCGGGCGTGAATGACCAGGGGAAGCTCCCATTGTTCAGCGTAAGACAGGGCTTCTTCCAGCACCCCCAGTTGTTTCCGGCGTTTACGAGGGGCCCGGACATGGTGATAGTCAGGACCCACTTCTCCTAAGGCAACGATTTCATTCCGAACACGGCCGATGGCTTGCCAGAATTGCCGCCGCGCTTCATCACCGAGGTCGGCGGCTGTCCTGGGGTGAATTCCGGCGGTCACATAGATGAAACCCGGATGTCGTCGTCGAATGGCCAGACTCTTTTCGAGGCTTTTGATATCAACGGCGGAAATGACGATTCCCGATAACCGTTCTCTGGCCCGCCCGATGACGTCATCAACATCATCATCGTATTTATCCGAATATATATGGCAGTGGGAATCTATCACGACATTTCAATTCCAGACTCCGCCACAATCCCGAACAGGGTTTCCCGTAAATGTGGATGGCCCAACAGCTGTTCTCCGGTTCCGGCGAGTGTTATTTTCCCTTCTTCGACAAGAAACGCTTTGGTGGCGACCCTTAGGATTCTGCGCACATGCTGCCCGGCCAACAACAGTGTAATACCGTGACGTCGGATCTGTTTTAAAGTGTCGCAAAGCCGATTCACATCTTTGGGAGCCAGACCGAGAAACGGATCGTCCAGAAGGAGAAGGTCCGGATCGCTCATTAAGCCCCGGGCGATGGTTAACATTCTTTTCTGGCCCCCGCTCAAGGTACCGGCCATCTGCCGAAGCTTCTCCGCCAGGACAGGAAAGATTTCAAACACCAAAGAAAGCCGGGCCTCCTTTTTCTCTCTGGCAATATAGGCACCCACCTCCAGGTTCTCCATGACGCTCATGAAAGGAAATACATTCATTCCTTCGGACACATAAACAAGACCCCTTCGGACCACTTCGTGCACCGGAAGCGTCTGAATTTGTTTGTGGTGATAGATGATTGCGCCCTGGACCGGACGCAAAACACCGGCCACCGCCTTCAGGAGTGTCGTCTTTCCCGAACCGTTGGCCCCGACAACCGAAACGATCTGGTTGGCGCATACCGTTATATTAAGCTGTTTCAGAATATGAATGTCACCATAATGAACATTCAGATTGCAGACCTTTAATATCGGTTTCTGGGTTTCCATAACTTTCCTCGGTTTTCAGGGACCGGGGTTCAGAGGCCAGGAGTCAGATTTTATTGCCATTTACTTTACAAGATAAACACTTACTTTGCCAATTAGAAGATTTTAAAATATCCTAAAAATATCGAATGTAGAATATCGAATATCGAATTATGATTTTTCCCCTTGATTTTGTTTTTAGTAAAGATTCCGCTGTTCGTATAATCCGGACGGCAAAATCTATTAACCGTTCTTCTATATCAAACTTCCTATCCTTCGACATTCATCATTCCTTGTTCAATATTCGATATTCAAAACACCTTATTGTCTCGCAGGTTAATTTTGCGCTTATATTATTATTCGGTTAATCATCCTCATCCTGGTATCTCATCCCAAGATACGCCCGGAGCACTTCCCGGTTCTTCATGACCCTATCGGGGGGACCTTCTGCGATTTTTTCTCCGTGATCGAGTGCCAGCAGACGGTCAGCAACTTTTAGACTCAGATTCAAAAAGTGATCGACGATCAAAAGCGTTACCCCTCTCTCCCGAACCCGGTGGATCAATTTAATCGCCTGTTTCACCAAAACCGGACTGAATCCGGCCGCCACTTCATCCAGTAAGAGGAGTTTCGGACGGGTCGCCAGGGCCCGGGCTAGGTCCAGCCGCCGCTGTTCGCTGAGGGTGAGATCCGCAGCAAGAGTTTCGGCTTTGTGGGCAATGCCGACAACGTCCAGGAGTTCATGGGCCGCCTGTTCATCTTCCGGCCGGGTGTGAAGGGAAAAGCCTTTTCCAAAAACCTGTCCTGCCAACACATTATGCAGCGTGCTCATTCCGGGGAACGGACGGGAGGACTGGAATGTTCGACTGATTCCCAGCTTGCAGACGGCATGGGGCCTAAAGCCGGTAATCCCCTTTCCTTCAAACAGAATTTTGCCGCTGCTGGGCCTTAACCGTCCGCTGATGATATTGAACAAGGTCGTCTTTCCTGCACCATTGGGCCCCACCAGGCCCACAATTTCTCCTTCATTCATGGTAAAATCTATCTTCCTCAGCGCATAGATCCCGTTGAATGTCTTACTGACTTCCTGAAGTTGTAATATCGTCAAGAGACCTTCCTTAAACTTCCCCAGAATCCGGCCGGTAAAAAAAGTACCGTCACGATCAACACGACACCGTAAAGAAACTCGTGTCCCGCCGGAAGCAGGGGATGAAAAACAAATTGATCCAAAGGATAAATGATCAGTGCCGCCATGGCAGGGCCGAGAATCGTAAAACGTCCGCCACAAATTGCAAAGATCATGGGTATGGCTGAAAAATGAAGCCCATAGACAAGACTGGGCTCGATATAGCGGACCAGATGCGCATAACAAGCACCGCTGATCCCGGTAAAATATGCGCTGAGGAGCAGAGATAACAAGCGATATCGGTTTGCAGGGATGCCGACAGCTTCGGCAGCGATCTCCTCCTCACGGATGGCCTGAAACGCCAGACCGAGATTGGAGTTAAACAAAAATCTTACCAGACCCAGCAACACAAGGGAATAGGCAAACACAAAATAATAGGATGCCATAATGCTGGCGCTGAAATCCACGGACCAGGTCCCAAGGTTCAAAGCGGGCAGACCGGGCACACCGACCAGGCCGAGAGATCCCTGGGTCAGTCCATCCCAGTTGTCTGTTATCACCCTTGGAATCTCCACAAAAGCCAGGGTTGCCAGGGCAAAATAAGCACCTCTCAGGCGCAGGCAGATCAGATCCATAATCAGGCCAAGACCCGTGGCCAGCAATCCGGCCAAAGGGATGGTGAGCCAGCAAGAAAGTCCATATTCAAGACTGAGTACCGCAGAGCAATAGGCGCCTGCGCCAAAAAAAGCAGCATGCCCCAGGGAAATCGAACCGCTGACACCCAGAATGTTCCAGGCAAGGGCCAGATTGCCCAGGAGCAGGGCATGGGTAAAGACTTGGAGGATATAATTATTGGACCGAACCAGCGCCGGCAGCAGTATCAAGAGCCCAAGGCCCGTCACGAGGCCGACCCGGTGGAGCTTTGATCCCTTGTTTTTTAATTTTATGTTTTTTGAAGCAAAAGAACGCATCTGTTTTTTGACCGGATCGTGTGAGTTCTCATTTTGACCCATTCTCATTAGAAGTTATCTCAAAATAATCTTTTGGCCCAACCTCGGCGTTGGACCCTCGTTTTAAGTCCTCGACATACTTTGAGTATGCCTGCGGGTTAAAACTCGGCTCCGCCTTGATTTTGAACCGAAATCTTTATTTTGAGATGGCTTCTAGAAAGATAGGGTAAAAAATATCCCGAAATTCCAGTTCATTCCGTCATTTTTTATTATTCTCCTTTTCCAAGAATGCCCCGGGGCTTAAATGCCAGCAAGGTGAGCAATAAAACAGCCGCAACCATCTCCCGCCAGCTGGCTCCGCAGAGAATTACGGCAAAGGATTCTGCCAGCCCAAGAATCCAACCGGCAAGGATAATCCCCCCCAATCGGCCAACACCCGCAAAAATTGTAATGGTAATAGCGAGAAGCGTGACTTCGTGTCCGGTGGAGGGATAGAGATAGTGGATACACCCGTAAAGGGGTCCTGCCAGACCAATGAGGATGGCACCCAGGCAGAAGGCGAGTGTCCCCATGACCGACACATTGATTCCGGCCTGAGCTGCCGCTTCCTTGTCCTGGATGGTGGCCCTCAGCGCCTTCCCCAGATACGTTCGGTACATGAGGATGTACAGTATGGCGATCACCGTAAGGGACAGAAAAAGAAGGGTAACCTGGCCATAACTCAAATAAAAGCCGGGAAAGCGAAGCCCCTGGCTCAATGTCGAAATTCGAATGAGTCGGTAATCACCTGAAAACCAAAAAAGCATGGTGTTCTGAATGAGGATGGCCAGACCGAAACTAAGTACGATGGAGTTCAGTTCCAGGGGTTCACAGAGGCGGGCAAATAGGCGCTGGAGACCCAGACAGATCAAAAGTGTTGCCAGAATGGCCACCGGAAATGTTAGCACAAACGGCCACGCCCATACCTTCCAGAGCCAATAGGACACATATCCGGCGAACACCACCAGCTCACCATGGGCCAGATTAAAATTTCGGGTTACCCCGAAAATCAGGGCAAAACCCAGGGCAATAAGGATGTAAAAGGAACCCAGCGAAATCCCGGAAACAAGGGCTGTGGTCAACATGAGTTAATTTCTCTGCTCCCATGACGGCATTGGGAAAAGAGGTTTTCCGGAAGCTCGATCCGGAGGATAGACCACCACGAGTCTGCCTTTTTGGATCTGGACCACCACGTGGCGATAATGGAGGGGATCTCCATTCGGGTCAAAAACAAGATGCTCCATGGGCATCGAAAGGTCGAGTCGGGTCAACGCTAGGCGGATAGCATCCCCCGAAAGCGTCTGACCATTTTTCACCACCGCCTGCATTGCGGCAATAAGGGCCTTGGCAGATGTATATCCGTGCATGTTTGTGGTGTTGGGTTCCTGTTTGAACATTTGGCGAAACTTCTGAACAAAGTATCTGGAAGTTGCTTCGCTGCCCGGTTCGGTGATGCCCGGATTCCAAGCACAGGTGCTGTAAAGATAGTCGGCATCTTCACCCATGGTTTGTATAAAATTTTCGTAGGCAATACCGAAGGGACCGATGTATGCTTTGGGACACACCCGGTTCTCTTTGAGTTGACGAACCAGAAGAATGTGATCCGGAGAGAAGCCGCCGGAAACGATAACATCGATCTTCATTTCGGCCAGTTTGCCGACGAGTGGCGTAAAATCAGGGGTGCCCGGACGGAATTTTTCAATCAATCGTATGTTAATGCCATGGGCCTTGAGGCAATTTTCAAGATCCCGGGCCAGCTCGGTGGAACCGGGTGTAGCGGAATGCAGGATGGCCAGTCGTTGGGGTTTAAGGTGTTCGGTGAGAATTCCACAGAGAGGTTCGGTAAAACCTTGAAGCCTGGAAACTCTAAAAAAATAAGGATTTTCGTGCTGTACAAGTTCTTTTTGCAGACTCGCACTGGCCACATAGGGTATCCGGTATTTTTTGGCGATGGCAGCGATGGGGCCCACGAGGGAATCGACGTAACCGCCGGTAAGTGCCAACACTTTTTCCCATGCACATAATTCTTCAGCCCGGGAAATGGCAACATCCGGCTGGCTCTGGTCATCCCGTGATATGAGTTTCAGCTGCTTTCCGCCGACCCCCCCGGCCGCGTTAGCCTCTGCGACAGCCACTTCAACGCCTTGATGAATTTCAACACCCTGTTTTGCCAATCTTCCGGAAAGCGGGTTGATTTCGCCGATCTTAAGGGTCTCGGCAATACTTGGGTTGCTCAAGAAAAGACACGGTAAGAAATAGAAAATGATGGAAAGGCGTTTGAGGAGCGGAAACCAAAAATTTTGATGCATTCTGGGTGTTGATTTCATGGTAACAGCCTCACCATAGACGGATAAAGACACTATTTATCGCCATTCCCGCAGCGGCGGGAATCCATAACACGATCGAATTTCCTTAAACAAATCCCTCCATGGAGGTTGTTCCCTTCTATCAATTTCAATTTCCACGATCTTCGCCATTTCCGGATGCCCGCCTCGGCGGGCATGACCGGCGTTTAGGGTGTTGTTGTCATCGCTTTAACCCTGACCCCCGATCCTTGGATTCACGAAAGTGTCATCTTGGACCCAACGCTGTTGAGCACAAAATTCGAGGGAAACTCTTTTTGAAATCGCTGAATCGCTTTCAAACCGGTGCAATGCATCGGCATGATCACATCCGGATCCATTTTTTTCATTTCCTGGATCGTCGCATCATGGATTTTTTCAAAAAAGGGTCCGGATAAATGAAACCCTCCCAGAACCGCATGGATGCTTTGTTCCCCGACGGTTTTCTGCGCAAACGCCAATGTGTTGATAATACCGGAATGCGCACAGCCGGAAATCACCACCAATCCTTTTTCGTTGAGTTTCATAACAATGGCCTGATCGTCAAGGATAGGATCTTGCACGATGTCTCCATTTTTTCCCACCAGGGCATTGGGCATCCCTTTTTCAAATGGTGTGGTTCGCGCCACTTCACCGGTGACCATGATCATCCCGTCAGCGATCAGGGTCGGGGTTTCGCTTTCAATTATTTCAACATTTTTCTGCGCCAGCGCATCTCTGGTTAAAGTCCGAGGCCAAATGTTTTTGGATCCGTCGGGTTGGCGGGTATAACGGGGATATACAAAGGCGCCGGGGTGAAGCACCACGGGAATGGTGCCGGGAATTTTATCGAGAAGGCCGTCGAGGGAGCCGGTGTGGTCCATGTGCCCATGACTTAAAACAATCACTTCTATGTCTTCAATGTTCAATCCCAACTGTTCCAAGTTGTGGAGAACGCCGACTTTCGTGTATCCCGTGTCAAAAAGGATGGTGTGTTTTTCTTCCCCTTGCCAAACCGAAACGAGCAAAGAAAGACCATGTTCGGCTAAAAAAGTATCGGCTTTAACTTTGCCGTCTATGGACAAGGGGGGGCGGGTTATTCGGTCGGTGCTCGGGAGTAAAACATCTACATAATTGTCGATAAGCGTAGTAATTTCAACACGATCCACCGTCTTCAACGAACCGGACAAATTTTCACTCATGGGCCGTCCTCCTTTAAGTGCAGTTTTTAACCGGATACATACCGCCATTACACGAAAAAAACCTATCCTTTTTCTATGGTAAAAAAGTCAGTGTGTAAAGAGATTTATTGCGTCATGAAAGGTGTGTATTTGAAGGAAAGGTGCGACAAACAATAAAAAATCCCCTCACCTCGTCCGAGGTGAGGGGAAAGCGTTACCATTTCACATCTGCGAAGGATCGGTATTATTTAGGCGGACGCAGATGGCGGCGCAGGAGCTTGCCGGTGGGTGTACGCGGCAGTTCACTCCGATATTCGATGGCTCTGGGGAGCTTGTAGATGGCAATGTGATCCTTCAAGAATGTTTTGAGTTCTTCGAAGAATTCATCGCTGCCTTCGTGACCTTCTTTCAGAACCACAAAGGCTTTAGTGATCTGTCCTTTTTCAGGATCAGGTACACCCACGACACCGGCTTCAGCAACGGCCGGATGCTTTTCAATGGCCTCTTCCACCTCTGCAGGACCGATACGGTAACCGGAACTCTTGATCATGTCGTCTTCGCGGGATACGAAGAAGATGTTGCCGTCTTCTTTCATGAAAACCGCATCCCCCATCTGGTTCCAGCCGTTGACCACGCCTTTTTTCTGGGATCTGATAAGTTTCTCATTGTCCTCGTAAGGCTTCCAGTACAAACTTCCCGAGGGGCCCTTGAGAACCATGCTTCCCACTTGATCCGGCGCACAATCATTCCATTCCGGATCAACCACCCGCACCTCAACACCCGGCAGCGCTTTGCCGATGGAGTCGGGCCTCGGCTCGGGGTTCATGGTGTTGGACGTTACCAGGTGGAGCATTTCCGTGCCGCCCAAGCCTTCCCAGATGGGCAGGCCGGTCAGTTTCTGCCATGCCGACAGGGTTTCGGAACCCAGGGCATCGCCGCCGGAAGTGTAAAGACGAATTGAACTGGTGTCGTAATCCTTGAATTTGGGGAACTTCATCATCGCCCGGTAGCCGGTGGGCAGACCGGTGAGGATGGTGATTTTGTGTTTCTGAATCAGATCCAGCATGTCCGGCGGTGTGAACTTTGGAATCAGAGATATGGCTGCACCGCCTTCAAAAGGCATCAGGGTAAAGGTGCCGAACCCTGCGGCAAAGGAAACCGGGGCGGCTCCGCCCAGACAATCGCCGGGCTTCATCTTGTAGACATGTTTGTTGACCAGTTTGGTTTCTATGACAATCGGTTTGACAAAGTGAACACAGCCCTTGGGCATGCCGGTGGTGCCGGATGTATAGAGCATAATCCCGATATCGTCACCCTTGAGCATGGTAGCTTTCAGGTCTGGAGAACCGCCCGCGAGCATCTCTTCATAGACCAGATTCCCGGCGGCCTTCACTTCGTCGGGCTTTCCGCCGATGGTGATGATTTTGGTGCCAAATCGAAAACTGGGTTTGGCGTGCTCAACCGGAGGCATCAGCGGGGCATTGACAATAAAATATTTCATTTCAGCATTGTTGGCCACGAATGCCACTTCTTCACCAGACCACAGCGGAGATGTTGGAACCGGAATGGCACCGATTTTTTCAATGGCAAAGATAGCGACCAGGGCTTGAATGGAATTCACCAGACGAATCCCCACTCGGTCCTGGGGTTCAACGCCGGCACCTTTGAGGCTGTTGCCGAACTTATTGACCATTTCCTGGAGCTGGGCATAGCTGACGGTCTGGTCCATGAACTTGATTGCGGCATTATCCCCCCTGCCCTCGCGAACATGACGGTCAAGCAGAAAATCTGCAAGATTTAATTCATCGGGCGTATCTGCAAACTCTTCTGGAACCAAATATTCCGGCCACAAATCTTTTGGTGGTAGCATTTTTTCCGGTATTTTACCCATAGCATAAACCTCCCCTAATTTTTTGTTATTATATTAATGTAATACCTTCCTGTCACGCAATAACCGGTTTTACACCCCTGTTTCATCCTGTAAACACGGTTCCAACCGGTCCTGGAATCGAACTTTGCCGAATTCCACCCCTTTCAAATCAGGCCATCAGCGTTGGGGCAATATGCTGAAATAGCTCACCTCCTTTCAAATAAAATTGTCAGAATCGATGGGAAAATATTTCAAATGCCTAACGGCAGTAATCAAAAGGATATTATTTGGAAACCTTCCAAACACTTGCCTATAAGATATCCGAAAAAAAATTGCAAGGCAAAAAAAAGCATTTGTTTTTGAAGCACTTTTATCCCGACCCACACCCGGAAAAACAATCGGTTTGAGTCCGTCTCTTTTCAGGGAAGCGATACTTTATCCTGTATTAAAAAAATCTTTTTATCCATATATTGTTTTATTCGCCCTATTAAACCGCTTTGAAAAACCTTTGTGTATCTGCCTTCGATTTTCCTTTCGCAATCAGGGGGTTGAAGGGGCCAAATTCATAATTCCTTGAAAGCCGCGGATATAAAACAAATTTAAAATTTTTTTTGAATAAAATTCATTTTTTACTCTTGACAAAATATCTTAACAAGTCTAAAAAAAACTTTGCACTGAATAGCATTCACTTTTTATCCTAAACAAAAACTCAACCCAAACATTGTATTCGCTGAATATAATTCAACCATAAATTAGTTCACTTTTTCAGTTTATTGTTCCAAATCGTTTTTTATCTTAACTTGCCTATAAGGAGGTGATGCGAGATTTTTATGCTTTCTGCATGCAGCAGAAAGAAAAACGACCCACCCAGATGTAACGCACAACATTAAAATGTACCGATCGGCCGTCGGCTCGGCCCTTATCCTTCAAATATAAAGGTCGTTTTAAGGCTGTTGCCGGCAAAGGCCAAATTTCAAAGAAAGGAGGTGATAAAAAGTCGGTGACGAGGAACTATTGCCGTTCCTCTGATACTGAGAATAACTCTGGATAAATTCTTAAGTGGAATTTAAACTATTTTGGAGGTAAAATATGGCAGAAAAACGAGATATTGAAATAAACAGCCGGGCCGACACCATTGGTCTAATGGATATGGATGTCAGACCCTACCCGGTCACACCGCCGCCTCCCTACGAGCAGGTCAAACCGGTGTATGAAAAACGGAAGGCGCTGGAGTTCTGTGAATGGGCTGAGAAAAACTTCAAGTTCGAAGATAGATACGGCAAAGACGAGTCCCTTTCACACCTCAGGGTGCTGGATATCGGCCTCTGGCGTTTGGGGCACAAGTTTGCCACTTCTTTGTTCGGCGAATGCGGGTCCGAGTGCGTTTCTATCGAACCCCCCGGCGGCGATCCATTGCGAAAACTGACGCCCTTTGGCCGGGAAGAGTACCTGCTGGAAAATCGGGACACCGGTGAAAAGTGTGGGATGGAGTTCGTCTGCGAGACGGTGAACACGCACTGCGTCACCCTGGATGTGGAGACTGCGGACGGCCAGGAAATTTTCAAGAATATGGCGTCCAACGTCGATGTGTTGATCGACGGGATGCCCCCCGGCTACATGGACAACCTGGGGATCGGCTACCGTCAGCTCAAGGAAGCCAACCCCAAGATGATCTACATCTGGGTCGGCGTAATGGGCCAGTGGGGCCCCTGGAA
>JAHECI010000085.1 GCA_024641825.1 Desulfobacterales bacterium
TGATCCTGCCGTTATTGTCCCGAATCAGGTCCCAGGAGGTGAGATTCTGGCCACTGACAGTGAAATCCTCTCCTTCAACCTCGCCATACCCATTGAAACCCCGGCTCAAGCTCAGGGCACCCCCGGTGACGGACTCAGGCAGGCCGTTCCCGGCATTTCGGGTTATGGCAAAGCTGCCCGCACCGGTTAAAAGTCCGTCGTTGTCGTATAAATAGCCTGTGGCAGCACCGGCATAGGTCAAGCCGGTCAGATTGAAATCGTTGTTGTAGCCATAAGTAAGGGATTGATTCAACGTGCCGTTCAAAATCTCTGATGTAACCAGCTTGCCGTCATATGCATAGGTGATCGTTTCAGTTCCTTTTGTGATCGATCCCACCTTTGTGCTGCAAAGGTAGGTCAAGTTTATATTTCCTTCCGGCGTCTGGATCTGCAACAATCTGCCTGTGTCATAGATGTTGTTGATCTGGTTTCCGGAAGGAAAATTTATCTGTTTCAGCCTCCGGTCCTTGTCATACAGATAACTGTAGCTGCCGCTTATCGGTGTCTGATAGGAGCTGTTCAGATTGACCGCGTTGTACCCAAAACCGTGATCGATGGTCGACGGGTTGGTCAGCACGGTCATGTTGCCATTTTTATCGTAGGAGAACCAGATGGAAGTCATATCCGGATGATCCACCTGTTTTACCCGGCCCACCGCATCGTAATAGTAATTGGTTGTGTGGTTTTCCGCATCGGTTATGGATTCGAGAAAACCCTGGGCATTATAGGCAAGATCGATCCCCCGGGTATTGCTATCCACAGACGTGAGCCTCCCATGGGTATCGTACCCATACGTTGTATCAAAAAGATCGGGGATACTCACACTATTGGTCACCAGTGTGACCGGATTATAGACCGTGGTCACCGTTCTCCCTTCAGGAAAGGTGATGGTCTTTTGAGATTGGAGAACATTGTTTTCAAGAGTAAAGGATTTTTCGTTTACCGTCACTGTTTCGGTGATCAGATCCGGGGTATCGTCCGAGTCCGTATCCTGGTAAGTCTTTTCTTTGAGCGTAATCTTTTCCAGAAGAGACGGGGTACTTTCGATCATTTCTTTTACAAACTTGAACTTGTATTCGGAACCAACATCGTATTTAAACGCCAAATCCATACCGCAGGGCAGCGACTTATTCACCATCAAACCATTGGCCGATTTATTATACAATGTCTCTGAACCTGAAGGCCCGGTGATGGTTGAGGTGTATTCACCAGTTGAACGGGTGTGGTCCAGATAAGAAGTGAGGTTCCCTTCTCTGGTAAGCACCTCCGAAAGAATACCGCCAGTTGCAGATGCGATTCTGCTAAATTGCCAGTGTCCACCCTCTTGGTCTGTAGCATCCGTCAACTTGCCGTTGGAATCAAACACATGTTCAAACCGATTCGCCTCCGGTTCCACTTTTGCGGTCATTAGACCGTCCGGAGTGTATTCAAAGTCATAATAACTGTTACCCGGATAGGTGATTCGGGTGAGATGGTTATCGTCGTCGATGGTCAACTGGGTCGTCAACCCATCCAGCGAAGTGATCGAAGTGGGGATTCCGCTTGAGTCCCTCTGGATTGTGGTCTGATTATTGAACTGATCGGTTATGGAAGTCAGATTGTCATCCGGATCATACCCGAACTCAAGCAATGTCACACCCGTGTCCAAATCAACGGTCTTTTCATGCTGACCGGTGCTGGACATGATGTAGCCAAGACCATTGTCATCTGGAAAAACCCGACTGTTATCATAAGCTATCTTTCGAATAACACTTCGATCCGCAATGAACAAGTTCCCCTGTGGATCAAACGAAATACTATCCGGAAGATCCATATTGGCTTCGGCTGCAAGCCCCCCATCACCGCTGACACTTTTTATTCCAGAGCCGGCTATTGTGGTTATGATACCATAGCGATCAATTTTTTTTATCATGCCGCCGGGCCCAGCAATATTAAAATTGCCAACGGATATATATAGATTAGCCGATGAATCTAGCGCGATATCAATTATTTCACCAATCGGCGCTTGGGTAGCCGGCCCGCCGTCACCTATGAAATCATGATGATAGCTGCCGTTTCCAGCCACAATGATAGTGGTTCCGTCTTGGTCGACCTTGCGAACTCTACTGTTTGGCCAATCAAAAAAATATATATTGCCGGAGTCGTCTACAACCAGATCCGTAGAAAAATAGTACCAGGATGAACTGCCGCCGACATAGTTTTCGTATATCGTGTTAATCATTCCCGAACTGTCAATCTTTCTAATACGATAATTATACTGATAACTGTCGATTATTGTGTCGATAGTGTAGATATTTCCCGAAGAATCCAATGCAATTCCATCAGGATCTTCCAATGCAGCATTTACAGCCGGGCCTTCATCACCGCTATAGCCGCAGGTCCCGTTTCCGGCCACAGTGGTGATAATGCCTTCTGTATCGATCTTTCTCACCACACAATTGCCACCGTCTATAAAATACAGATTGCCGTCCGCATCTGATTCAATATCGCTCGGCCCATTCAATTTAGCTCTAATAGCGGGCCCTCCGTCGCCTCTATACCCGCCATTTTTATTCCCGCCGGCAATGGTCGTGATGATGCCATCTGGATCGATTTTTCGGATACTATTTTTAGAATCATCTGTTAGATAAATAGAACCGGACGGATCAATTGTAAATTCCATGTACATATCCAATTCAGCTTCGAGGGCCGGCCCTCCGTCGCCACTGCTGCCGTCAGTGCCAGTTCCGGCAACCCGTTGGATGATATCCATATTATTTTTCAACGTTGTTCCGTCACCTTTATAGATTATCGATTCTTTGGGTCTTGAGATGGAAAAATGGTGAGGCGAAAGGGTCCAGCCTTCGGCAATGGCGTTCCCGCTATAAGGGCTGCTGACCTCAATCGAACTCCGGTTCCAAAATATGATCTCTTGCCTCGCCCTAATTGAAGTTATCGTTCCACTGCTTGACTGTCCAAAGGCTTGCTGAAATTCACCCGGCGTCATATAGTAAGCAGGATACACAAAACCAATTTTTATGGAAGCGCTTGTACTCCCAAAGACCTGTTCCCCCAAAAAGTCAAAACCATCCCAACTAAATTCTGCAATTTGGTTGGCCAGGGGGCTCAATACCTCTGTAAAAGTTCTTCCCGCCACATTTATTTCCACAATAATGCCCTGGAGGCTTTCCGGAACCGTAGTGCCACTACCCGGAACAGATATGACGGTCTTATACCCTTCAACACGATTGCTGGCATAATGAAGGGTCATGTCTGTGCCGGGGATAGGAATATCCTCGTGAAAAATTCGGCTTCTATCTTCTGCAAAGGAGCCGGTGCCGGTTTCGCAGTGTGGATAAGGTTCCTGCTGTCCGACAGGTTCCGGATTTGGATCAACGGCATCTGACGGCGGACCGTAAGGCCAGTTGCAATCCCAGGGTGAAAAGTGTTTCACCGCCACGCGCCAGAAGGTGGATCCCGGCGGGTATTTTGTTGGATCTTCGAGACCCGTCACTTCGTCGCTGAACGATCCATTTTCGTTGAGATCATCAGGCAAATTGTCTCCATCTGCATCCAAAGCATCTACAATACCATCGCTGTCCGCATCGAGGAGTTTCACAACGACGCCGTTGTCAGAAGGTACCCATTCACCTTGATCACGATCATAATAACCGACGGGGACAACATCTCCTACTTCAAAACCAAGGAAATTATCCAGCCAGGTGACAACCGGCTTATCGAATTTTACCCGTTGAACCCCATCCACACTCAGTTCCGCGCAATAGGTGTAACCAGAGTTTGCAGGCAAAATGGCCGGCATTGACTCCGGGGTTGTAAACTCGGTCGCCCGGGTGGTGACGGAAGTAAGTTGTCCGATAATATTACCGTCCGCATCCATCTCGTGGGCCAGGTTATCACCGGTGAAGACTGTAGTGCAGGAACGCGTTCCATACGCATCAGATATCTCGGTGCTCTGATGGGTGACAACCGTTTCAGGGTTTCCGTCAAAAGTTACCGTTGTAGAGGCTGAATCTTGGGCAATCATCTGAATCGTTTTAGCGATGGCGATCTCATTCCAAGATACATGGACTTTCCGATGGGCGGTTATCAACCCTTGTTTCTCGTAAACAAGGGTAATCGTACCACCACCGTTCACTGGAATGGAGAATCGGCCTTCAGCATCCGTCAATGCCGTGCCGTATTCAACATAGCCGTGGATCGTAATCGACACTTCGGTAATGGGAGCGCCCTGCAGATCTTGAACCAGGCCGGTGATGATCGAAAACCGATTCGTATCATAGTCGACTGTAGCGTCAGATGGAATCAGATCCCAGTACTTCGCCATGAAAGGATCATCCGGCTTTGATTCACCTCCCGTTACCGTAACAACAGTTTGATCCATCGCCGAACCTCCAGGACCTGTAGCTGTGATGGTGTACGTGGTGGTCTGGGTGGGAAACACATCTGTCGAGCCGTTGACATCAACGCTGCCGACACTCGGTTCGATGACACAGGTATAGGCATTGGTGGAACTCCAGCTCAGAGTGGAGGTCTCACCAACTGAAATGGTATCAGGTGCAGCGCCGATAGACACACTGGGTGTTGGATCGCTTGTCACGATCACTGTGAGGCTGTCTGTTGCCGAACCTTCGGGACCGGTGGCCGTGATTGTATAGGTCGTTGTTTCGGACGGTGAAACCGGTATTGATCCATTTACATCAACACCGCCGATATCCGGTTCGATGACGCAGGTATCGGCGTTGGTGGAACTCCAAGTCAAGATAGAAAATTCGCCAATCTGAATTGTGCCCGGATAAGCAGTTAGGGAAACTGAGGGAGCCCCGGTTCCTTGTGTAACCTCAACGGTCAGAAAACTCCCCTGCTTACCTTTTTTCAGTTTAACTGTGATCGAGTTATTTTCGGATAGCGTTACCGGAGCTTCAAGGATGTAAACCCCTTGGCTAAAATCTTTCGGACCGAATATTTCTTCTCCATTAATGGTGACTTCTCCACTGCTGATTCTGTTCGCGCCATCGGGCCCCCCATTTTTAACCGTCAGAAGACCCTCGCCGGAAGTCGCAGTAAATGTATCGGTAAAGACTTCCGCTGGGCCATTAGATTCTAACCTTACATACTGGGTCGGCCCAAATACGGTCTCGACATCCGCAATAGATATATTCACAAAAAACCCTATAACCAAACACCAGGCCATCAAAGCTGTCTTTTTCATGATTTATCCCCCTTAATTTTAAATAACCATCGGAAGAAAATACTATGTTTGCAGCAGAATTTTAATTCATTCTGCTCGAACTGTTTCGGTCTGAAATTAACTGGTTTTGGGTTGATTTTTTATAGGATCAATTGGACGTTAAAGAAATTTTGTCCAATGCTGAAAACGGCGATGGCGATTCCGAATTTAGGGTAGGAAGCAACAAAAAATTGGTTCCTTAATATTTTATGAGTTAATTTTAGCAACATCTATGCCATTGACTTGATTCTATAAAAAAGGCGGCCCTTGAAATGAGTTGCTTCATTTTCTGAATATTCGGAAAACCTGAACATCAAGGGCTTTTCAGGGGAATCAGATGGAATGAAAAAATAATTTATAATTTTGAAATTGACTTGAAAGGGAAGATTTTAATGAAGAGAAAAAGCTCGGACTTGCATATGACAACGTGCATGCTTGCACAAACTTCTGTGCGCGGGGTCTCTTGCCAAACAGAAAGCCCGGTTTTGAGTAAAACCGGGCTTTCTGTGTATAAAAACACTCATGAACCTGCTGAACCAGGGGTTCAGAGGGTCATAAAGATTCAGATCTGATTTGCAGTGCGATGGGCTCTGGGAGCTGTGGTTTAGTCCATAACCGGTCTGGGCAGAACCTTGGCAAGCTCGGCGATTTCAGGAACCTTGTGTTCCCACTCGATGGCCATCAAGTGGACGCCGTGCACGCCTTTCATCTCCTTGAACTCTTCGATCTGTTCGCAGGCGAATTTAATGCCCTCATCCGCCGCCTTGCCTTTTCCTGCATCCTGAAGGCGTTTGATGATTTCATCGGGCACATCCATTCCAGGAACCTTGTTTTTCATGTACTTGGCCATACCCACACTCTTCATGGGCGTCACACCGGCCAGGATATAGACTTTTTCCGTAAGTCCCATGTCATTGGCCTGTTTGATGAATTCCCGGAACTTTTCCATGTTGTAGATACACTGGGTCTGGATGAAATCGCACCCGGCCGCCACCTTCTTTGCCAAACGGTGTACCCGCCATTCGAAGGGATCTGCAAAGGGGTTGGATGCCGCACCGATAAACATTTTTGGCGATCCATGCAGCTCGGCACCGGTTTGAAATTTTCCTTCATCACGCATGGTTTTGACCATATTGATCAATTGGATGGAGTCGATATCGAACACCCCCTTGGCCAGGGGATGGTCACCAAACATTTGATGATCACCGGAAAGACAAAGCATATTCCGTATGCCGTGGGCATAGGCTCCCAAAATATCGGCCTGCATGGCCAAGCGGTTTCGATCCCGGCACACCATCTGGAAATTGGGCTCCAGACCTTCCTGAAGTAAGATGAGGCTCGCGGCCCAGCTGGACATGCGTACCATAGCGGTCTGGTTGTCGGTAATGTTCACCGAATCCACCATGCCTTTCAGGTGCTGAGCCTTTTCTACGACCTCGTCCACATCACAGCCCCGGGGCGGCCCAAGTTCCCCTGTAAATGCAAAATGACCTGCCTTTAAAACTTTTTCCAAATTGCTTCCTGATTTCATTTCGGCTTCCTCTACTCTAATTGGAAAATCATTATTCTCATAACCCGATGCGCCGGATTTATTCCAATATGCGCGCCTTCAATCATCTTCACGGCATGTTATGATTCTTCAGCCTTCTCCGGTTTTTTATAGCCGGGCTGAAGCAACGTCCTTGGAACCTGGTCATTCCAGTCTACCGGGGGAGTATATTTAATAATTTCATCGAGACGGCCCTGTTTTTCCAGCCGTTCATAGATCCTGAACCAGGCACAGGGCTGCTCCGTGTCTATCTCGCAGCTGCCTCTGTTGGTCCCGCCACAGGGACCGTTATAAAGCCCTTTTGCGCACATGGTGACCGGGCAGATGGCTGCGGTCATGCCGAGGACACATTTGCCGCAGGAACGGCATCGCTCTTCATACCATCCCACGGCCTGATTCGCCGACATTCCGGTGGTGTCCACAGCCGGAAAGACCGGTATTTCCGGAAATCTTTCCGCCAGGAATTGAATCCCCACACCGCAGGCCATGGACAAAATCGCTTCATATCCACCGACCACATCATCGAGCTCCTCAAGATATTCATGGTCGCACTGTCTCTCCAATGTTTGGGCCCCGAGCTCAAGGGGATTGTTGTCCAGTTTTCTGGCCATGTCCAGCTCGGCATTCAGGACGTCGACTTCCTTTTCTCCGCCGGCAAGGCAAACCGCCACACAGGTCCCGCAGCCCACATTAAGGACTTTTTTGTAGCCCTTTAACATATCTTTTATTTCTTCAAAAGGCTTTCTTTTGGCAACTATCATTTTCCCTCCTAAACAGTCATTTGTCGCCAGCCGTCGATCATTAATCACCCATCATTTATCCAATCTCAGATGACTGATGGCCAATGACTACATTGCCGATTCTGGATGAAAGGGGAGAACTTCTTTTAGATCATCTCCCAAGTATTCACGCTCGTTGGGTCCAAGAATCCCCAAAGACAGACATATGAGCGTCCATAAATGAACGGTCTGCCATGCGTGATCGCGCTGGTCGGACAAATCGTGAACTTGGGCATGACAGTTGTGACAGGGGGTAATGCAATAGTCCGCCTTTGTTGCCAGAATCTGGTCCGCCTTGAGTTTCCCGTAGGCGCGCCGCTCTTCAGGATATCCCGATTGGAGAAACCCGCCGCCGCCGCCGCAGCAATAGTTGTTCGACCGGTTGGGATGCATGTCGATGAAATTTTCTTCGCCCACAACCGCCTTCACCGTATACCGCAAATCTTCGGCCACCGGATCCCCAAAGGTCTTGCGTACCAGCTGGCAGGGATCCTGCACCGTGAATGTAACTTTAAGATCCTTGTTCCAGTCGGAATTGACCTTCAGCTTTCCTTCCCGGATCCACTGGGCATAATACTGAATGATGCTCTTGATTTCAAAATTGTGCTCGATGTTGAATTTTTCCAGTCCGGCCCGGACTGCAAATAGTTCGTGCCCTCACTCGGTATTGAGCCAGACCTTGGCCTTGAGATCATCCACGGCCTTGGCCTTGACCCTTACAATTTTTTCCCAGTTTTCATTGTCGGCCAGAAACAGGCAGTAGTTTTCAGCCGCCCATCCCTTGGTGCCGTATGTCCAGTCGGCGCCCGCCAGGTGTAGAATCTTCCAGAGGGGTACCATTTCATCCGGTTCGGTGACCGGTTCTCTGGAGTTCTGGTTCAAAAAGAATTGAGCCCCCTCCCGGTTGACATCCGCCTTCATGTCCTTGAATTCCGGCTGGGTTTCCTGATATTCCTCGAGCACGTCCTCCACCACGAATTGAAAGTCTTCTTCGGACGTCCCCATGGCGCTGCAGGTGTCATGTTTTAATGCCATGTCGCAGGAACCGAGGATTCCCTTGGGTCGGTCTTCCCGGGGCCAGCTCGCCCTGGCGTTGAAGACCAGCTGGGGAATGTTGATTTTCATGGGGCAGACATACATACACCGCGTACACATGGTGCACATCCACACCCAGGGGGTGCTGGTAATTTCTTCGTCCATACCCAACGCGGCCATGCGCAAAAATTTTCTCGGGTCCATATCTTCCAGTCCCGTAGCAGGGCATCCGGAAGAACAGGCGCCGCAGGTCAGGCAAAGATTGAGATTTCCC
Organism: Desulfobacterales bacterium; assembly: GCA_024641825.1. Classification (GTDB taxonomy): domain Bacteria; phylum Desulfobacterota; class Desulfobacteria; order Desulfobacterales; family UBA11574; genus JAAXQD01. The sequence continues at coordinate 8,904 of JAHECI010000085.1, forward strand.
CCTTCCGGGAGAAGCTCTTTTACCTTGTCCAGAAAAATGCTTTTCTTTTTGCCTCCTATTTTGATTGCTTCTTCAGCCATGATATCTCCTCCGTTTTTAGGCCTTTGCCGAATCTTTTAACGGGTTGGGTCCCAGGGACCGGATATTTTCGGTCATTTCCTTTGCATACGCCGCAAAAGTGGGTCCTTCTCCTGAAGATAGGTTATACATTCTCACCCGATCGCCTTCAAGACCGATCTCTTCCAACAACATGCGCACATGATCCACCCGTTCGCGCGCCCTGAAATTTCCCTCATTATAATGACAATTCCCCTCCAGGCAGCCGACAACGTAAGCTCCGTCGGCCCCTTTCTGGATCGCCCGCAAAAGGTGAATCACGTCAATCTTGCCGGTACAGGGCAATCTAACGATTTTAATGTTCGCAGGATAATCGAGCCGCATGGAACCTGCCAGGTCCGCTGCCGAATATCCTCAGTAATCACAACAAAACGCTAAAATGGTCGGTTCAAAGTCAGCCATCACATCCCCTCCGCCTCGAGCAAGGCATCAATTTTGCACATTATTTGATCATTTTCATAAAAGCTCAACTGAATCGTCTGTCTCGGGCATATACTTGCGCAAACGCCGCATCCATGACATATCGCCTCGTTGATTTCAATGAGTTTTTCGCTAACATTAAACGCCGGCACACCAAAGGGGCAGGCACGGACGCAGGTCAGGCATTTGACACAATGATCCGTATCGACCTTGGCCGTGATTGCCGAAAGCTTGATGGCATCTTTGGCCAGAAATGTCGTTGCCCTCGATGCCGCCGCCTGGGCCTGGGAAATGGCTTCGGTGATCAGCTTGGGGCCGTGGGCGGTTCCACACAAAAACACACCTTCACTGGGCATGTCCACCGGCCGGAGTTTGACATGGGCTTCAATGAAATAGCCTTCCGGATTGCGGTTGAGCTTCATGACCCCGCTCAGTTTTTGGGTATCTTCGGCCACCATCCCGGCGCTCAATGCCACAAGATCGGCGCTGATTTCAATGTCCTGTTGCAATATATGGTCTTTGACCGTTACCAGCATCCCTTCGGACGAACTTCGAACATCCGGCGGCGCATCCTGGTCAAAACGGATAAAAATGACCCCCTGTTTTCTGGCTTCGGTATAATAATCCTCGAGAAGTCCGTACGTCCGGATGTCCCGGTACATGACATAGACCTGGGCCTCGGGATTCAGTTTTTTGATATGAAGCGCATTCTTTACGGCATTCTGGCAGCATATGCGCGAGCATTCAACATTCTCATCATTGCGGGAACCGACACACTGGATCATGACGACACTTTCAAGATCAGCAGCACCTTTTTCCTCGAGAATATCGGAAAGTTCCACCTGGGTCACCACCCGCTCGTCCTCTGTGTAAAGATATTCTTTGGGTTGGTACTCTCCGGCGCCGGTGGCAACAATAAAAACCCCGTGCTCGATCCTGCGTTTCTCCCCTTGGGAGCCGGTCGTCACTTCGGTGGCAAAGTTTCCCTTGAATCCTTCAAAGCCCGTGATGGTGGCGCCGGTCAACACTTCGACTTTGTCATGGCCGGTCACTTCGCCGATCAATTTTTTGAGGTAGGCCTGGATATCTTCGCCTTCGATGGTATGGTGAAGCTTACGTGAAAAACCGCCCAGCTCGGCCTCTTTTTCAACCAATACCGTATTGAACCCCTGGTTTCCCAAACTGAGTGCGGCGTTCATCCCGGCAACACCGCCGCCGATGACCAGGGCCTGTTTGTTAATGGGAACGACTTTTTCATGAAGGGTTCTCAATGCCGCGGCTCTGGCCACGGACATGCGAACCAGGTCTTTGGCCTTTTTGGTTGCAACCTCGGGTTGCTTGGAATGGATCCAGGAGTCCTGGTTGCGAATATTGGCCATTTCAAAGAGATACTTGTTGAGCCCGCACGCCTCGAGGGTCTCCATGAACATCCCTTCATGGGTTTTGGGGCTGCATGAGGCCACCACCACCCGGTTGAGTTGATGTTCGATGATTTTTTCTTTGATCTTGTCCTGGGTATCCTGGCTGCAGGTAAAAAGGTTTTCATCCGTATAGACGACATTGGGAAGGGTTGCAGCATA
>JAHECI010000086.1 GCA_024641825.1 Desulfobacterales bacterium
GCGGTCATGTATATTTTGTCGAGATCCGGCCGCTCTTCCCGATCCACTTTGATACAGATAAAGTGAGTGTTCATCAATTCAGCGATATCCGAATTCATGAACGATTCCGATTCCATAACATGGCACCAGTGGCATGTGGAATAACCGATGGACAGAAGAATCGGTTTGTCCTCTTGACGGGCTTTTTCCAGACCTTCTTGTCCCCATGGATACCAATCTACCGGATTGTAGGCATGTTGGAGAAGATAGGGGCTTTTCTCGTGAATGAGGCGGTTGGGTTTTGATCTGTTTTCAGTCATTTTTCGCTCCTCTACCGAATTCATCATCGGGCATTGACAGACCACATTGTGGTACATATCTTTGTTAGAAATCATTATCATTAATGATTTGGTTGTCAACTTTCCAACAACAAATATTTCCACGAAGGAGGTAGAATGGAAAAACAGAAAGTTTTATCCAAAAAGGAAGGAATTGACATCGGGAACGTTACCATCTGCGAAGCCACAAAGCAGATGCTCGAGAAAGCCAGAAAAGACGGTGTGGAGACCGCATTTGACCGGGCTGCCAGCATGAGAGCGTGTCCCATCGGTAAAGATTCTGCATGCTGTAAACACTGCGCCATGGGTCCTTGCAGGTTGAACGCCAAAGACCCCTATGGTAAAGTTGGGGTGTGTGGCGCCACCATCGACACGATTATGGCGCGTAATTTTGCCCGGATGATCGCAGCCGGCGGCGCCGCCCATACGGACCACGGAATGAGCATGCTCGATCTTTTCAGGGAAGTGATCAAGGGCAATATCACAGACTATGAAATTAAAGATCCCATTAAGCTCGAAGAGGTGGCGACATCCATCGGCATTGAAGTGGATGGCCGTGAAACCAAGGATATCGCCATGGATCTTTATGAGGAACTGGAGCGAACATATACCCAGGTGGAAGGGGAAATTCCTTTTGCCAAACGGGTCCCTGAAAAAACACTGGAAACCTGGCGAAAACTCGGTATTGTTCCAAGGGGAGCGATGCGTGAGATTATGGAATTGATGCATCGAAGCCATATGGGCGTGGACCAGCATTATGAAAACATCACCCGACAGTGCAGTCGCACCGCCCTTGCCGACGGTTGGGGAGGATCGATGGTGGCGACGGAAATATCCGATATTCTTTTCGGAACGCCGTCTCCGGTCAGCGTTGAAGTGAATATGGGCGTTCTCAAGGAAGACCAGGTAAACATCATCGTCCACGGGCATGAACCGAATCTGTTTGAATCGATGCTGGTGTCGGTCAATGAACCGACCCTCGTCCAAGCCGCTAAAGATGCCGGCGCCTCGGGGATCAACCTCGTGGGGATGTGCTGTTCCGGGTTGGAGATGTTCGTACGTCATGGGGTCCCCCATGCAGGGAATTTTATGTCCACGGAAGCTGTCCTGGTAACGGGGGCCGTTGATGCCATGACCGTGGATGTCCAGTGTATCAAACAGGGTCTTGCCAAGGTCGCTGAGTGCTACGGAACACCCCTCATAACCACCAACCCGCGATGCCGTATCGAAGGGGCGCAACACATTGAGTTCAATGAGCACCATCCCACTGCCAGCACCGATGAGATCGTCATAAAGGCTATTTCCCGTTTTAAGAACAGAACCGCGAAAATAGAAATTCCGAAAATTGTAAACAAAGGTGTCCATGGGTTCTCCCATGAGTACATCAATTACATGCTCGGCGGATCTTTCCGGGCCTCTTATGCACCGTTGAACGACAATATCATTAACGGCAGGATCCGGGGGGTGGCCGGTGTGGTGGGGTGTACCAATCCCCGGGTAAAGCAGGACTGGGTTCATGTGGAGTTGGTCAAAGAGTTGATCAAAAAAGACGTTCTGGTGCTCCAGACCGGCTGTTCCCAGATTGCCCTGACCAAAGCCGGGTTGACCACTCCGGAAGCCGCCATTCTTGCCGGACCCGGATTACAGGAAGTGTGTGAGACCGTCGGCATGCCGCCGGTCCTGGGCATCGGTGCATGCGTCGACAACAGCCGAATTCTCATTGCAGCGTCTGCCATGGTAAGGCAAGGCGGTTTGGGGGACAGTATCGCCGATTTGCCGGTAGCCGGTGCTGCACCCGAATATATGAGTGAGAAGGCCATCTGTATCGGACAGTATTTCGTGGCCTCAGGGGTTTACACGGTTTTCGGTGTCACCTTCCCCATCGTTGAAGAGACCAAGTTTCACAAGCTTCTGTTCGAGGGACTCGAGGAACAGGGTTTGGGAAAATGGGGATTCTCTCCGGATCCGTATGAGATGGCAAGAATGATGATTGCCCATATCGACAAAAAGAGAAAACAGCTCGGAATCGATAAGGCCAGGGATAGAGTCCTGATGGATATGGCGGATCGTCGTGAAATGGGGGCGGCGTATCAGCAGGCCTAACCCGGAAATATTCAGGTAAGATATTTTGATCAAAGAGGGCTCCTTTTCGGGGCCCTCTTTTCATCGCCCGCCGGGAATGGTTTGGGGATGATCTTTTAAAAACCGGTACAGGGTGGCCCGACCCACGCCGAGCAACCGTGACGCTTTTGCTTTGTTACCGCCGGTTTTTTCCAAGGCCGATTTTACGATTTCAATATTCAGCTTCCTCGAAGCTCCGGGAGAGGAACGGAGAATGCTCTCCTCCTTGAGTTCCATGGGAAGATCTTTGGGCAAGATGGTATCGCCGCTGCAATTTACAATGGAAAACTGGATGACATTCTGCAATTCCCGAACATTGCCCGGCCAGTCATAGCCCATCATGATTGAAAGGGCTTCCTTGGAGACCTTGGGCGGTTTACTGTCATGCATCTCTTCGGCTTCCTTCAAGAAATGTTCCATCAGAAGCGGAATGTCGTTTCTCCGTTCACGTAGCGGTGGAAGATGTATGGGAATAACGTTAAGCCTGTAAAAAAGGTCTTTACGAAAATTGTTCTGCTGAACCTCCTTCTTGAGATTCTTGTTGGTGGCACTCACCACCCGCACGTTAACGGAAGCCGTTTTTTCACCGCCGACCTTTTCAAATGTGCCATCCTGTAGAAATCGAAGGAGTTTTACCTGCATCGGTTTGGAAAGGTCGGCAATCTCGTCGAGGAAAATGGTGCCCCTGTCAGCCAGTTCAAAACGTCCTTTTTTGTTGCGGACGGCCCCTGAAAACGCCCCCTTGACATGACCGAACAGCTCGCTCTCAATGAGACTTTCCGGAAGCGCCCCACAGTTAATCGGGACAAAAGGCGCACCGCTTCTGGGACTTTCATTGTGAATGGCGTTGGCCACCAGTTCTTTGCCGGTCCCGGTTTCTCCGGATATATGCACCGGGTAATCATACCCGGCAACATCCCGGATCTGCTGGAAAACCGTCAGCATTTTGCTGTCTTTTCCGAGAATACCTGAAAAGCTGGAAATTTTACGGGCCCGAATGGAAAGGTTCAAAAAATCGGTCATATCGGTTAATGCAGCCAACACCCCGAAGTTTTGATTGTTTTCATCCTTCATGGTCGTAACGGACATTTTGACCCGTCGGGGCCCATTGTTTTTCGTTGCAATATTGATTGTATATTCGGTTTTATCGTTAAAAACATCTTTAATGCCGCAGAAAGTACACTGCTCACCGCACAACGGGGCCCCAAAAACTTCATGACAATCTTTCCCAAGAACTTCTTGCCGACGGTATCCGGTTATTTTTTCGGCCTGTTCATTAAAATAAAAGATTTGTCGATTCAAGTCATGGGCGATAATCCCGACGTCGAGATTTTCTAGAATCCGTTCCAGGTTTTTCCTGTTGGATAGTATTTTTGATAGTTTAGATTCTGACATGGTGGACATCTATAAAATATCAGCAAGTTTTTGTCAAATTTCAAAATTTTTTTGAACTCAATTGAGTTAAAAGACGGTTCATATTCATACCCTCCCGGATCCCGAACCGTGTCAATGAAAAGTCATACTTTACGGGGTCCTCGGGCACCAATTTTTTAAAGCCGTCGGTTATTTCAAGAGCAGCCTGCAGGTTCGCCTGTTTTTTTGAAGTGAAACCCAATTGAAGGCTTATTTTATGCATGTGGGTATCCAGGGGAACGATCAGTTTTGACACCGGAACATCCACCCACCCTCCGGGATCGACGCGGTCTTTTCGAACCATCCACCTTAAAAAGAGGTTCATTCTTTTGCATGCGCTCCCTTTTTCCGGCAACGCTACAAGATGGCCCGGTTTATTTTTTCCGGCGGTGAGTAATTTTGCAAAAAAAGTCATGGCAGGGATTAGGGTCTCGTCATCGGGGGACAGGGTGTCTGTAAAACACCCGTTGAGGGAACCGAATTGGTCAATGACGTTCTTCGCCCCCCAGAGCAATCCCGCAAGCTGGGTCCCAGTGGCGAATCTATGGGTAAAGCCCTCAAAGGCATTGCACAGGGAGGTATAATTGGAATTCATTAAAAACCGGTACGGCGACGGTTTCATGATATCCAGCACCGATGAGACACTTTTGAGAATTTGTTTCACCTTGCCGTATGCAAGAGAAGATGCTATCAACCCTACGACTTCACGATTCTCGATATCCGGATATAAATATAGAAATTCCAGTGGATCTGGATGAACATAGGTGCGCCGATTATATCGGCGATACAAGTTTTCCAGTGTAATTTTGATATTTTTCTGATGCATTTTTGTTCAGGGTTGATAAAATCGGGTTTTTATATAATCATTGGATAAATTGTTTGGATTGTTGTTTCTTAAAACGAACTTAGGGGCTTCGCCCCAATTGGAATGGTGGAATGCTGGAATAATGGGTTCTGGCATAATGCAATATTGGGTTAATGGTAAAATTTGTGTTGACGATAAAATTAAAATGGCGAATATCCTTTTAAAAACCAATCTTCCAGTATTCCATTATTCCATTTTGGAGGCAAGCGTTCAAGCCTCAAAAAATGTCCTATTTTTTTCAATAAGTTGTAGAATTTCCGAGACATTAAATTAATATGTCTTTTTATGCGACTTAAATTTTTAAATTTACCGAAATACGTATCGAATTCTTATGAAAAACGAAAGCAATAACATATATCGCCTCTTTTTTGAAGACAAAGCGATCATACTTTTGGGCACCGCGCACGTATCCAAAGAGAGCGAACAGCTGGTGGCGGATGTTATCGAAGCCGAAAAACCGGACACCGTGTGCGTTGAACTGTGCGAAGCCAGGTACCAGTCCATTCGTCAAAAAGATAAATGGCTGGACACGGATATCATTAAAGTCATCAAAGAGAAAAAATCCTTTCTGCTGCTCTCGAATCTTCTTCTGGCGTCTTTTCAAAAACGAATCGCCGATAAATTCGACATTAAACCCGGAGCGGAAATGATAAAGGCCATTGAAAGCGGTGAAGCCATCGGCGCCGGAATACATCTTGCCGACAGAAACATCCGTATTACCCTGGCAAAAACCTGGCGGATCATGGGATTGTGGGATAAAATCAAAATTTTGTTTCAACTGGTTCTGTCCATGGGTGACATCGACGAAATCAGCGAGGAAGATATTGAAAAGATGAAACAGGAGGATGTGCTTGAAACCCTCCTTGTCGATGTTGGAAAATCCCTTCCGGTACTCAAAGACATCCTCATCGATGAAAGGGACCAGTACCTGGCCCATAAGATCCGGACGGCAGCCGGTAAAAAGATCGTTGCGGTGGTCGGTGCCGGCCATGTGCCGGGTATTAAAAAGTACTGGAACAGCGACATAGACATGGCGCGTCTAGAGGAGATCCCTCCCAAGAAGAAGACATCGGGCATCTTGAAATGGCTGATACCTTTCGCCATATTGGTCATACTTATTTTCGGTTTTTATCATGGCGGAACCCATGCAGGGACGAAAATGATCACCTGGTGGATAATGGCAAACGGGATTCTGGCAGGCCTTGGCGCCGTTGTCGCTTTGGCGCATCCGTTAACGATTCTATCTTCAGTTCTGGCCGCCCCGTTAACCTCGTTGAATCCCATGATTGCAGCCGGCTGGGTTTCAGGGCTTGTGGAGGCCTTTTCACGGAAACCGAAGGTCAGGGATTTCGAGAATTTACCGGAGGATATTCTCTCCATAAGGGGTTTCTGGAGAAATAAGATTACCCGAATTCTTCTGGTGGTGGTTTTTACGAATATCGGCAGTTCATTGGGTACCTTTGTTGCCATCCCATTGATGGTAAAAGTGTTGTAATCCCCATCGAGTATGAGCAAAATGAAACAACCCATTCGGATCGGAGCACTGATATCGGGAAGCGGCACCAACCTGCAGGCCATTATGGATGCGTGTGCGTCGGGGGATATCGACGGCAGGATCGCATTCATCGGGTCGGACACTCCCGATGCTGCGGGTCTTGAAAGGGGGCGTCGGCTTAACATCCCGACCTTTGTCGTGAATTATGGTTCCATCATTCGACGATACAAGAAAGCACCGGAGACGCTAACAGTTCCGGATGACTTCGATCTAAGCACCGTACTTTCAAAGCAGACCCTTTTCCCTGCCGATGCCGATGGTAAAACGGTAAAAGCTTTTTTCATAACCCGGGCCGCTGCCGAAGCAGAACTCCTGGACCGGATGACCCCGTATCCCTTTGACCTTTTGGTCCTGGCGGGGTTCATGCGGAATTTGACGCCCTATTTCATCGACAGGGTCAATACGGTACCCGACCTTCCGCGAATAATGAATATCCATCCTGCCCTGCTTCCGGCGTTTCCCGGTATCGACGGTTATGGGGATACCTTCCGCTATGGATGTAAGATTGGCGGATGTACCGTACATTTTGTCGATTACGGCGAGGATTCAGGTCCGATTATCGGTCAAAAGGCCTATGAAATTTCTGGGGAGGATACCCTGGCGTCGGTCCGGAAAAAAGGCCTGAAACTGGAATGGGAACTCTACCCGGAATGTGTCAAGATGTTCGCCGACGGGCGTCTTAAGAAAGTTCGGAAGACCTACCTGCTGAAAGACGGGGGAAAAATGTACAGAACGGTGGTGAAAATCTTACCGTCGCCCCAAAGATAGTTTGTGCAACATGAGAAGATTATCGTTCAAGTTTTTTATTTTGGCGGCCATGCTCCTGGGGTTGCCCATGTCGGGAGTTCTTCTGGCCGGCCATCCAATGGCAAGATATTTGGAATTTCCCCCGGAAAGCCGCTATGTTCATCATGCACCCTTTTCATGGGGTGCCTTTGCCCTTTACACACTTTTCATCGTTGCGACAGTAACGCCCCTCATCTTGAACGCTGCAAAATCCTTCAGAGAGATTAAAATTGTATCGCCGCCGACCCGGTCTTTTCCCTGGTGGGGATGGCTGGGGGGTATCACCGGCGCCGTGGTATGGGCATTGGCTTGGACCCGATTTCCCTGGTTTGCCCGATTTCAGCCCCACACCTTTACCCCGCTGTGGCTTTCATTTATCCTGGTGATCAATGCACTCTGCTATCGACAAACCGGACGCTGTATGATGCGCCATCGCACTGGATTTTTTCTTCTGCTTTTCCCCGTCAGCGCTGGATTTTGGTGGTTTTTTGAATACCTGAACCGATTTGTTCAGAACTGGAATTACACCGGTGTCCATTACAGTTCCTGGGCGTATTTCGGTTATGCAACCCTCTCCTTTTCAACCGTTCTCCCGGCAGTTCTGAGTGTCCAAGAACTGATTCAGAATGTTTCCCGGGTCCGGGGGGGATGGAATGATTTCAAACCCTTTGGATGCGCATATCCTAAATTTTGGGCCGTTGTCGTTCTCATGATATCCGGTGCGGGCCTTGCCGGCATCGGCGTGTGGCCCGATTATCTTTTTTCTTTGCTGTGGATCTCTCCTTTGATCATCGTTGTTTCACTTCAGGTTCTGATGGGAGAAAGACATCTGCTGTCAGACATATCCCATGGGAACTGGCGTCCGGCAATATCTTCTGCAGCGGCGGCCCTTCTCTGCGGGGTATTCTGGGAAATGTGGAACTACTACAGTCTGGCCCGGTGGGAATACAGCATTTCGTTTGTGGATCGGTTCAAGATATTCGAGATGCCGATTTTAGGGTATGCCGGATATCTCCCCTTTGGACTGGAGTGTGCCGTCATCGGTCAGTTGCTGGAACGGGCGACAAAATACGACGCCCCTTTATAAATCGCCCCCATTGGGCAGTTTAAAAAAATTGCTGCATTCGGAACAGAACCTCTTTATATAACGCAACTGTCCCCTCGTGTGGCTGGAAAACTTGCGTATAAATCCATTCAAGAACTCGTTTTCGGGTTTTTACGTCATACCGCCATATATTGATTTTTTCTATTGACACATACCAATATATTGCGATAATTGGCAATAAAATGTCCGAAAGATTTCATCCTGTCACTCCTGGCGCGAAAAATCCATCTATACCCCAGACCGATGGGTGTAATTCTATAAGGTAGTTACCCTATGTCCAAGAACATTGGATTTATTTCAACCCGATTTGCAGGCACAGACGGCGTCACGTTGGAATCGAGCAAGTGGGCTCAAGTCTTTAAAGAAAGCGGACACAGCTGTTTCTGGTTTGCCGGAAAACTGGATCGGGATCGCGACAAAAGCCATCTCATTCCGGAAGCCCATTTTCAACACGAGAAAAATCGATGGATCAATGCCCAGGTCATCGGCCAAAAAGGACGAAAACCGCGGGTAACCCAAGCCATTCACGATTTAAGATCGCAGTTGAAAGTCCATCTCCATGAATTCATCGATGCCTTCAAGATAGATCTTCTGATTGCCGAGAATGTCCTTACCATACCCATGCACATCTCTTTGGGACTTGCGCTGACGGAAATTATTGCGGAAACCCAGATTCCCACCATATCTCACAATCATGATTTTTACTGGGAACGAGATCGTTTTTCAATAAATGCGGTCAACGATTACCTCCGCATGGCCTTTCCGCCCAATTTGTATAACATAAAGCATGTGGTCATAAACTCCAACGCCCAGGAACAGCTGGCACTCCGAACCGGAATTTCCTCGACGATTATTCCCAATGTTCTCGACTTTGAGAATCCGCCGGGTATGGATGTCGAAGGGGCCCGTGTTTTCCGAGAATCTATCGGGCTCAAACCGGACGACCGGATGATTTTACAACCCACCCGAATTATTCAACGCAAAGGGATCGAGCATGCCATTGAATTGGTTAAAAAACTGAACGATCCCCGAAACAAACTGGTGGTATCTCACGAAGCCGGTGACGAAGGGTTCGAATATGTGGAATGGTTGAAAGAATATGCTTGCGAGCATGGGGTCGATCTTAAATTGATCACCACCAAAATCGCAGATCCCTGGGGTAACAATGGAAACGGCAAAGCGAAATATTGTCTCTGGGATGTCTATCCTTTTGCTGATTTTATTACATATCCCAGCCTGTATGAAGGATTCGGCAATGCCTTTCTTGAAGCCATTTATTTCAAAAAACCTTTGCTGGTCAATCGATATGCAACGTTTGTCAAGGATATAGAACCCCAAGGGTTCGATCTGATTGCAATGAACGGGTTTCTTTCCAGAAAAATCGTTCAACGCGTGATAGAGATTTTGGAGTCCCGTGAAAAAAGAGAAAGAATGATCGACTATAATTATGATGTTGCCGCCCGGCACTATTCTTATTCAATTCTACGGACCCACCTCAACGCTATTTTGAGCGGCTTTTTTGGGGATTCTGCACCCCCCAACTCCGGAAACACCTCTTTTTTTAAACAAGACGGCGATAGGTTTCCATTTCGTTTTGAGAAAAGAGCGACACAGCAATCTTACTGACGACCCCAAGAAAAATCTCGGCATCGCACAATCTATATTTTATACGTGTTCAGGGGGAGCGCTCCCCCTGAACACGTACTATATTTTTATCAGCTTATAGCTGCGGCGTCCAAGCCCCAGGCTTTCTGCATAATCCAGTTGAATGGTCCAATCCACCTGGGGATAGACCCCTCTGAACTTATCTTCGCCTTTTGCGGTATTGATCTCAAGGCAGGATTCCGGAAGCGCCTGCTCCTGATTCACAAGATCTACGGAGGCCTGGTCAATGGCAACCGGATCTTTTGAAGCCACAATACCGATGTCCCGGACGATGGGTGCATCGTTGTGGCCGTAGCAGTCACACGCCGGTGATACCTGGGTAATGAAATTCACAAACAACGTCTTATCCGTTTTATTCTTTAAGACACCCATGGTGTATTCCACCATATTCTCCAGAAACACGGGAATGGCTTGATTCCACTGAATCTCGATGGCGCTGTTGGGACAGATAAGAATGCATTCCCCGCACCCGATGCACTTTTTGGCATTCAGGACCGCCTTTTCTTTTTTCAGTGAAAGGGCCTTCTGAGAGCAATGACCGATACAGTCTCCGCAGCCGATACATTTTTTCTTCACCACCTTGGGCGCAACGGTGGAGTGTTGTGCCAGTTTGCCCCGGCGTGAGGCGCACCCCATCCCCAGATTTTTAATGGTTCCCCCAAAACCCGAAAGTTCATGTCCCTTGAAATGGGCCACCGATACCAGTGCATCGGCTTCGACGATATCGGATCCGATGTACACCTTTTTAAAATTTTTCTGATTGACGGCAACAGGCGTTTCGGTTTTGCCCCTTAAACCGTCGGCAATGACAATGGGCGCATCCACAACAGCATAGGCAAAACCGTTTTGAATCGCCGTGGTAAGATGATGGGGCGAATCGCTTCGGGTCCCCGAATAAACCGTATTGGCATCGGTCAGGAACGGATAGCCCCCGACCCCCCTGATCGATTCCACGATCTTGCGGATAAATACGGGCCGGATAAAAGCGGTGTTCCCCTTTTCTCCAAAATGAAGCTTCACCGCAACAAGATCTCTTTCCTTGATGGCTTCAGAAAGGCCGGCGGCGTCCAGAAGCCGTGCAAGTTTTACAACGAGGCTTTCTTTGGCCGATGCCCTTAAATCGATATAATAGACGTTGCTTTTCATCCCTTCCTCCCTGTAGAGTCTTT